>DAICZI010000083.1:0-5003 GCA_027311205.1 Beijerinckiaceae bacterium
CTCGGAAAACGTGTGCTTGGCGAGCAGCTGCAGGATCGCCGGGTTGGGGCGTTCGACGTACGAATACGAGGTCTGCGCCAGATCGAGAGGGAATGCTTTGGTTGACATCGTACGTCCCGCAGCGCGAGGCGAGGGCCGTGCTCTGCGCCGCGCTGGGGCTCGATCAGGCTGCGCTGTTACGCGACCCTGATGTTGCGCTCGGGCCTGATGCGGGACGGCTCAAGGCTTGGGCGGCGCGGCGGGCGGCGGGCGAGCCCTTGTCGCGCATCAAGGGGGAGCGCGAATTCTGGGGCCTCGGTTTCAGCGTAACCAGCGCCGTGCTTGACCCGCGCTCGGACAGCGAAACGCTGATTGAGGCGGCTTTGGCGCTGGGCTTGCGCCGCGATACGCCACTGCGCATCGCTGATCTTGGCACCGGATCGGGTGCCCTGCTGGCGGCCTTGCTCAGCGAATGGCCGCTCGCGACAGGCGTTGGCATTGATAGCTCGCAGGCTGCCTGCGCGGTTGCTGAAGCCAATCTTTCGCGTCACGGGTTCGGCGCGCGGGCGCGCGTGATCCGCGGCGACTGGCAGGGGCTGACGGGGCATGAGTTTGACTTGATCATCGCCAACCCGCCCTATATCCCGACGCGCGACATTGCGGGCCTTGCCGCCGATGTGCGGCTGCATGATCCTGCGGCAGCGCTGGATGGCGGGGCTGACGGGTTTGACGCCTATCGGTCGCTGATGCAGCTTGTTCCTGCAATCATGGCCAAAGACGGCCATGCGATAATTGAACTCGGACAAGGCCAGATGGCGGGCGTGGCAGCTTTGGCCAGGGCACAGGGTTTGCTTGTCTCCGGGGCGCGGGCCGATCTTGCCGGGATTGATCGCGCACTGGTTCTCGCGCACATGTTATAAGGCGATGTTGCAAAAGAGCTTGGCGATTGGGGCCAAACGGGGTATAGTACCCTGACGGATGTGG
Source organism: Beijerinckiaceae bacterium (assembly GCA_027311205.1). Taxonomy (GTDB): domain Bacteria; phylum Pseudomonadota; class Alphaproteobacteria; order Rhizobiales; family Beijerinckiaceae; genus REEB77. The sequence continues at coordinate 964 of DAICZI010000083.1, forward strand.
ATCTGGCAGAGCTTGATGCGGCCACGTGGGACGCGCGCTTTTACGATCACATCGGATTCAGCCTTCAGGTTCAAAAAATTCGAGGCTTGAACAGTGCAATAGTAAAGCCTGATAGAACCAATGCGGGGTGCAATGCGTTGAGGATCGAGTTCGCACGTTAGTCCGGCGATCCTCCGGGGGTGGGCCATACTGGTTGGCAATCTGGATGCGGCGGCGGGGTAATCGGACAGCCGAACCTGCATATATTTATCTGTCTTTCGTCAGCAAAGGTCAGCTATGAGACAAGGTCAAAACAAGCGTATTCGCGGTCGTAACAATAACAACAATAACAATAACCGTCGCGGCCCCAATCCGCTGACACGTTCCTACGAATCGAACGGCCCCGACGTCAAAATCCGTGGCACGGCCCATCATGTGGCCGAAAAATACCTGCAGTTGGCGCGTGATGCCCAGACGTCGGGTGATCCGGTGATGGCGGAAAGCTATTTGCAGCATGCCGAACATTATTTCCGGTTGATTGCCGCAGCTCAGTTGCAGCAGCAGCAGGCCCATGCGGGCGTGTCTCCGGGTGCTGATTCGGATGATGATGGCGATGATGATGATTTCGGCGGCCTGCCGGATCGGTTTGCCTCGCCTCAGGAGCGCAGCCCGGTGCCGACGGTGCCTCCGCAGGTTCAGGCTCATGGCTTCAATGGTACCGGCGCGCAACCTGTGCAAGACCGTCAGCCGGGCACTTACGAGCGCCCCGATGCCGCGCCACGGGCTGAAGGGGGACAACGTAGTGAAAATGTCCGCCAGGATCAGCCAAGACAGGAATTTTCGCGGCCACAAAACGGCCAGCGGAGCGATAACCGCAGCGATAACCGCAGCGACAACCGGAGCGATAACCGCACGCCGAGGCCGGAGCGCGGATTTTATCTCGACCGCCAGAACCAGAATCAGAATCAGGGTGGCCAGCGTCGCTCGCGGGATTTCCGCTATGATCAACCACGGCCCGACCAATCGCGGCAGGATTTGCCGCGCCCCGAGCAGCCCCGCCAGGACACGCCTCGTCAGGACACGCCTCGTCAGGACACGCGCCGTGATATGCCGGTTGCGGCCCCGCAGCCTGAGCGGATCATTCCCGAGAGTTCCGTTGCGGCGGCTTTGCCAGCCTTCATCACGGCACCTACCCGGCCGCTGGTCGAGCCGTTGGCCCCCGTTGTGGCAGAACGCCAAAACGTAGCCCCACCCGAAGCTGCGAGCGAGGACAAGCCGCGCCGTCGCCGCCGCACCAAGGCGGAAATGGAAGCTGATGCGGCGCGCAGCGCCAGCGACGCTGGACTGGTGGATTAGGCTTGCAGAGCGCGCCTGTTCTTGCCATCATGCCAGAAAAGGCGGTGGCATGAGCGACAATGAGGGCGTGACGCATATTCGTGCGACGACAGAGACCGGAATTGTCCCGGTCCTGCCGCTCGCCTCATCCGAGGGCAACCGGGCCAGCAGCGCTGGGCCCGTGAGTTTCACCCGCACCGAATTGCGCGAAATCATGGGACTTTATGGTCGCCGGGTCGCCGAGGGCGAATGGCGCGATTATGCGATGGATTTCAACCCGCAAAAGGCGATATTCGCCGTGTTCCGGCGGGCTTCCGAACGGCCACTCTATCTGATCGAAAAAGAACCGGCGCGGGCACGCCGCCAGGGCGCCTTCAGCGTCTCCACCGCACAAGGGCTGGTTCTGCGCCGCGGCCATGATTTGCGCCGCGTGCTCAGCGTGCTGGAAAAAAAGCCGACGCTTGTCGCGCTTTGAGGGCCCGGTGCCGAAGCTACGTTCCTGAACTTGGTTCAGGGACGGCTCTGTAGTTACCCGTGCCGTTGAACCTGACTTGGGGGCAATCTGCAACGCTGATGGCCAGCCCACGCTCGAAATGGGAAGCCTCGCCGCCTCACCCTTCCAGCGCTGCGAGCGTGGCCTCGCCGGTTTTGCCGCGCAACGGCAACTCGTGCATCAAGGCGAGAAACAGCGTTGCGATGCCCAGCCCGATACCCGCCGCGCCATACACATAACGGAAGGTCTGGGCGAGATCGGCCTTCATCGCCGTGCTGAGCGCCGCAATGTCATTGCCGGAGATACCGTGCATGGTCGCCAGGACAAGCGCTCCGAAAATCGCCACGATGATCGCGCCACCGAGCGAGCGAAAAAAATTCATCGTCGCGGTGGCGGTGCCCAGATCATGCGCCGCCACGGCATTCTGGATCGACACGGTAGTGACCGGCAACAACGTCCCAAGGCCCAGGCTGATGATGCCGAGCAGGGCCTCGAACAACCCAAAGTTCATCCAGCCTGGCCCCCAGGCCAGCACCATTGTCGCCGCCACCGAAAGGGTCAAGCCGATCAGGGGCAAGCGCTTGTAGTGATGCAGCCGTGCCATCACCCGGCCAGACAGGGTCGCGCCAATCACCGTGCCCACCATTAGCGGAATCAGCGCCACACCCGATTGGCTGGGCGACAAATGCAGCACGCCTACCATATAAATCGGCATGTAGATCGTCAGGCCGATCAGGGTGCCCATGCCGAAACACGCGGCCAGGGTGCCCATCGCGACCACCTGATTTTTCAGCACGGCCAGCGGAATCAACGGCTCACTCGTCGTCAGCAGCCGCACCACAAGACCCACCCACAAGACGCCAGAGCCGAGCAGCAACGTCAGAATCCGGCGGGAATTCCATGCATACTCCACACCGCCCCAGCTCAGCGCCAGCAACATGAGCACGGTGGCCACCACCAAAAGCGCCGCGCCGATCAGATCGACCTTGTGCGGCCGGGCGTTCATCGGCAACAGCTTCAGTCGGCTGTTGGTCATCAGGAAGGCGGCGAGGCCAAGCGGCAGATTGATCCAGAATATCAGGCTCCAATGCAGATGCTGGGCGAAAAACCCGCCCAGCAGCGGCCCGCCGATGCTGGAGGTTACAAAAACGCTGGCGATATACACCTGATAGCGCGCCCGTTCGCGCGGGGCCATCATATCGGCGATGATGGTCTGCGCCAGCGCGATCAGCCCGCCTCCGCCCAGCCCCTGCAAACCGCGGGCGACAATCAGCACGAGCATATTGGGGGCCAGCGCCGAAATCGCCGAAGCCAGCGTGAAAATCGAAATCGCCACCAGCAGCACCACCCGCCGCCCGTGAATATCGCTCAGTTTGCCATAAAGTGGCGTCACCGCCGTCGAGGTCAGCAAATAGGCCGTCACCACCCATGGCAGATTTTGAATGTCGCCGAGCTGCTGGCCGATGGTCGGCATGGCGGTCGCGACGATCGTCTGGTCGAGCGCTGCCAGCAACATCGCCAGCATCAGGCCGAAAATGATCGACTTGATATCGGCATGGCTGAGCTGCACGGGCTTTGCGGCTGGCGGCGGCGAAGAGCCTGAAGCCGCAAGATCAAGGGGTGCCCCCGCTGCCGCTGGCTCACGCATCTGCATATTCATGGGTTGTTTCCGGCGTCGTAACATCATCTGGTCTCATCTGGACTGCATCGGATGTTTCGGCAAGATGCCCTGGCGTATGGCAGCCGTGCACGGAGCCCAAAGGCCCAGCGCCAGCCTCAAGCGGGCTTGGATCCTTCCACATAGGAAATCCGCATCATGTTGGTGGCGCCGGGCGTGCCGAACGGCACACCTGCGACAATTAAAATGCGCTCGCCATCATGGGCAAAATCTTCGCGCAATGACAATTCGCAGGCCCGATCCGACATGTCAGCGACATCCTGCGCATCATGGGTAACGACGGCGTGCGTGCCCCAGACCAGTGCCAACCGCCGTGCGGTGTCGATACTGGGGGTCAGCGCCAGCACCGGGATGCGCGGGCGTTCGCGGGCAATGCGCAGCGCGGTCGAGCCCGACGCCGTCCAGCCGACAATCACTTTCACATCAAGTGTTTCGGCAACGTCGCGCGACGCAACGGCAATGGCGTCAGCGCCAGTAGCCTCGGGTTCGCCACGCAGCGAACCAACCAGCACCTGGTAATTGGGGTCACCCTCAACCTGGCGGGCGATTTTATCC
>DAICZI010000083.1:5013-7110 GCA_027311205.1 Beijerinckiaceae bacterium
ATGGTCGCCACGGCATCCACCGGATACTGCCCGGCGGCGCTTTCGGCTGACAGCATCACCGCATCCGCGCCTTCAAACACCGCATTGGCGACATCCGACACTTCGGCACGGGTGGGTACCGGCGAGGAAATCATCGATTCCAGCATTTGCGTTGCCACGACCACAGGCTTGCCGAGGCGGCGCGCCTGCCGCACAATGCGCTTTTGCAAGCCTGGCACCTGCTCCAGCGGCATTTCAACGCCAAGATCGCCGCGCGCCACCATCACCGCATCGGCGATTTCCATGATCTCTTCGAGTCTCGTGATGGCCTGTGGTTTTTCGATTTTGGCCATCACCAGCGCGCGCCCGCGCGCGATTTTTTTCACTTCGGCGACGTCCTCGGGGCGCTGCACAAAGGAGACCGCGATCCAATCGACGCCCTCGTTCAGCGCGGCGTCCAGATCGGCGCGGTCTTTGGGTGTCATGGCCGAGGTGGCGATTTCCGTATCTGGCAGGCTGACACCTTTGCGGTTGGAAATGCGCCCGGCCACCACAACCCGCGTCATCGCCTGCTCAGGCGTCGCCGTAATCACTTGCAGCTTCACCTTGCCATCATCAATCAGCAGGTGATGGCCCGGCATCAGCGCCCGCAGGATTTCGGGGTGGGGCAGATGCACGCGGTGAATGTCGCCGGGCGCGGGATTATTGTCGAGCGCAAAGAAGGCACCGTTCACCAGATCAACGCCATCCCCCACAAAGGCACCAACGCGCAGCTTGGGCCCTTGCAAATCGGCCAAAATACCAATCTGACGGCCAAATTCTGGCTCAAGCGACCTGATCATGCGAATGCGTTCGCGCATCGCATCATGCGTGGCATGGCTCATGTTGATGCGAAACACATCCGCCCCGGCCTCAAACAACCGCGCCAGCATGGGCCGCGTCGCCGAGGCCGGCCCGAGCGTCGCCAGAATCTTTACCCGCCGTTGTCGACGCATGAACAAACCTTTCGGAGTCTTAATTGTGCGGCGCTGGCGCGACCAGCTTTGGGAGGGCAGGGTTCAACGGCGTGGTCGGCTGGGCAGGCGCGTTCGGATCGGTCAGATCAACCGTCCAGTTTTTCGCACTCTTGCCGGTGTCGATCTTGATAAAGCCGGTGCGCTCATAGCCTCGGGTGTAACAATTGTCGGTGCCGTCGATTTTGAAAGAGCGGGCCAGTGTGCACATCATGGTGTTGCCCTTCCACTCGCCGCCATGCTCATCCATCGCATAGATGTAATAAAACTCGGCCGCCAAGGGCCCACGCAAGATTTCCTCGCAGGCGAGCGGCTTGATATTCCACCAGCCCGAACTGACCCACTGCTTGCCGTCATTATAGCCGATGGCGGTCGAAATGCGGGCTGCCGAATGGTTGCAAATGCGAAAATTCGCCAACGCCGGCATGGCGAGGCCGAAAAACACCACCAAAGCCGCCACAAGCTGTTTCATTAGAGCCACCGACTCGCATTCCGATGTCGCCACGCACGAAACGCTTATGGCAGGCGCGCGCGGCATTGGCCATAGGGCGTAGATGAGTTTTTGGCGGGGACGTCGGCCCAGCCCCTCGAAGCCTGCCCGTGCCGCGCCATCTGGCGCTCGGCGCATCTGTCTCAAAATGGAGGGCGCGGCCCGCGGGGGTCGCGCCTTGATGGCGGGGGCAACACCAGTTGCCATGCCAGGGGGTAATCTGGTGCCAGATTCAGATCACATAGGACTTCAGCGGCGGGAAGCCGTTGAAGCCAACGCTGGAATAGGTCGTTGTATAGGCTCCGCAACCTTCAATGAGCACTTTCGCGCCGATCTCCAGACTGACAGGCAGCATATACGGCTCCTTTTCATAGAGCACATCAACCGAATCACACGACGGCCCGGCCAGCACGCAAGGCTCCATCGCATCGCCATCATGCGCGGTGCGGATCGGATAGCGAATCATCTCGTCCATGGTCTCGGCGAGACCACCTAACTTGCCGATGTCGAGATATACCCAGCGCACATCGTCCTCGTCGCTCTTCTTGGAAATCAGCACGACTTCGGCCTCGATCATCCCGGCATTGCCAACCATGCCACGGCCAGGCTCGATGA
>DAICZI010000084.1 GCA_027311205.1 Beijerinckiaceae bacterium
GTGCAGTACGCCCGCGCCCACGCGATAGTTGACACCACGGGCAAAACGGTTGCGCAATCCTTGCAGGACCTGCGCGACGTGATCGCCGCCCATACTGGCGTCGAAGCTCCCCGCACTCATGCCTTTGCGGCTGGCTGAACCAGCCTGCGCCGCCGGAGCCAGCGACGCGGCGACCAATGGCCGAGCCGGTCGAGCAGCATGTAAATCACCGGCGTCGTGAATAATGTCAGCACCTGCGAAACCAGCAGGCCGCCAGCAATGGTGATGCCGAGCGGCTGGCGCAGTTCGAAGCCGGGCCCGGTTGCAAGAATCAGCGGCAATGCGCCCAGCAGCGAGGCCATGGTGGTCATGAGAATCGGCCGGAAACGCTCGATGCAGGCCCGGTAGATTGCCTCACGCGCATCGAGATTCTCGTTGCGCTGCGCATGGATGGCAAAATCCACCAGCATGATGCCATTCTTTTTGACGATGCCGATCAGCAGGATAATGCCAATCAGCGCGATCAGCGACAGCGGTGTGTTGGTGATTTCCAGGGCCAGCAGGGCACCAAGTCCGGCCGATGGCAGCGTCGAGAGAATCGTGATCGGGTGAATGAGGCTCTCGTAAAGTATCCCCAGCACCATATAGACGGCGATCAGCGCGGCAATGATCAGAATGGGCCCCTGGCTCGATTGCGATCTGAAATCGGCGGCATCGCCCGCAAATTGCGTATGCACGCCATCTGGCAGGTGCAACGCCGCAACCGTGGACAGGATCGCCGCCGTTGCCGTTCCGATGTCTTTTTGCGACTTCAGATTGTAGGTGATCGTCACGGAGGGGAACTGACCCTGATGGTTGATCGACAGTGGTGCCAGATCGCGACGTAGTTTGGCAAAGGCCGCGAGCGGCACCTGCACGCCACCTGTCCCGGGCACGTGGATGGCATTGAGATCCAGCGGGCTGTTCCGGTCGGCTTTGCTGACCTCGAGCACCACCGTATATTGGTTACGGGAGTTGTAGATCGTCGAAATCTGCCGCTGTGAAAAGGCATCGTTCAGTGCTGTGTCAATGTCGGTGATTTTGACGCCAAGCCGCGCCGCGAGACCACGGTCGATATCGACATCCTCCTGCAGGCCGCTGTGCTCGGCATCGGTGCTGACGTCGGCAAGTTGCGGGATCGCCTTCATCGCGGTTTCCACTTGCGCCACGGCCTTGTTGAGTTCCCCGTCATCGGCATCCCACAAGGTGAATTGATACTGCGCCTTGGAGGCGCGCGGCGGTCCGCCAAAGGCCGAAGCTGCGACAAAAAACACCCGCATCCCAACCAGATGCGCCACGCGCTTGCGCAGGCCGGCAATCACCTGGCTCATGCTCTGACCATGCAGTTCGGAAGGCGGCTTCAGCGATATGAACATCCTGCCCTGATTGACCGATTGGCCAAAACCGCCATTGTCGATGGACGAAGACATGCCAGCTATTGCCGGATCTTTCAGCACCAGCGCCGCCGCTTTTTGCTGCAGGATTTTCATGGCCGGGAATGAAATATCGGTCGCAGCCTCGGTCTGTGCGATGATCAGGCCGGTCTGCACCGAAGGAAACGCTCCCTTGGGCACTTTGATGATGAGGCCCACTGTCAGCGCAATGGTCGTGAGCAAGGTCATCATCGCAAGAAAGGAATGGTTCAGCACACGCCGCAACGCCTTGCCATAGGCCGCGATCAGCCATGCCAGCCCGCCCTCCACCATGCGGTCAAAAAAATTGTGGCGCTCGGTTCCGGCACGTTTGATCAAATGCGCGCAGATGGTCGGGGTCAGGGTCAGCGACACTATGGTCGAAATCAGGATCGCAAAAGTCAGCGTCACCGAAAATTCGCGGAAAAATTCGCCCGGCACGCCCGGCAAAAACAACAGCGGAATGAATGCGGCCACCAGCGACACAGAAATTGACAGCACCGTGAAGCCGATCTGCCGCGTGCCGGCCGCCGCCGCCTCATAGGGGTTCAGGCCCTGCGCCAGTCGCCGCTCGACATTCTCGATGATGACAATGGCGTCATCAACCACAAAGCCCACAGACACCGCCAGCGCCATCAGCGACAGATTGTCGAGCGTGAAGCCCGCCGCGAGCATCAGCGCGCAGGTGCCGGCCAAGGCCAGGGGCACCGTAATGCCCGCAGCGAAGGTCGAGGTGATGCGCCGCAGAAACACGAAAATCACCATCATCACCATCCCTATGGTGACCAGAATCGTGAGTTCCATGTCAATGATGCTGGAGCGGATCAGCGCCGTGCGGTCATTAAGCACCGAAATTTCAACGCCTGCCGGCAAAAAGCGCTCCAGCTTCGGCAGCAATGCCTTCACGTCATCCACCATCTGAATGACATTGGCATTGGCTTGCTGGGTAATCAGCAGGGACACCGACGGCTTGCCATTGAACGTGCCATAACTGCGTGAACTGCGCACGCCCTCGGCGATATGGGCAACATCTTTCATCGGCACGCTGACGCCGTTGACATTGGTGACGACCAGGTTGCGGTAATCCTCCGGTGTGAGCAATTGCGCATCCGAAGCGATGGTCTGCCCCACGTGCTTGCCATCAATGCCGCCTAGGGCCTGCAGCGAATTGGCGTTGACGATGGTGGTGCGCAATTGATCAAAACCCACCCCCATGGCGGCGAGGCGTGAAGGATCGGCGGTGACGCGAATGGCGGGCTGCTCAGCACCCGAGACAATCACCTGCGCAACGCCCTTCACCTGCGCGATGCGCTGCGCCAGGACAGTGTCGGCGACATCATACAAGGCCGAAGGTGCCAGCGTGTTCGAGGTCAAGGCCAGAATATACACCGGAAAGGCGTTGGGGTTGATCTTGCGGGCCAGTGGCAGCGTCGGCAGATCGCCCGGCAGGTCGGTCGCCGCATCATTGAGTGCCGCCTGAACATCGCGCGCGGCATCGACCACGTTGCGGCCGAGATCAAACTGCATGATGATCCGGGTGTTGCCGAGCGATGAGGTCGAGGTCATCTGGTTCAGCCCGGCAATCGTCCCGAGATAACGCTCCAGCGGGGCTGCAACCGTCGTCGCCATGGTCTGCGGGTCTGCACCAGGGCGGCTCGCGCTGACAAACACCACCGGCAGGTCAACCGGCGGGAGGTTGGCGACCGGCAGGTGAAAATAGCTGATGACGCCCACCAGAAACAGGCCCAGTGCCATCAGCGATGTGCCAATCGGACGCCGGATGAAATGCTCAAAAAAGCCCATGGCGGCGCTACTCCGCCGCCTTGCTGGTGGACACTTCCGGGATCAGCACCGGGCTTTCGTCCGGGTGTAACAGCGATGTGCCACCCAGCCGAATCCGCACCCGCTCCATCAGCAGATAAATCACCGGCGTCGAATAGAGCGTGATCAACTGGCTCGCCAAAAGGCCACCGATGATGGTGATGCCGAGCGGAATGCGCAGTTCAGAGCCCTCGCCATGCCCGAGGGCGAGCGGCAGTGCCCCAAACAGCGCTGCCAGCGTAGTCATCATGATCGGCCGGAAACGCAGTTGCGCCGCCTTGAGGATGGCGTCGCGCGGCGACAAGCCCTCGCCGCGCTCCGCTTCCAGCGCAAAATCAATCATCATGATAGCGTTTTTCTTGACGATGCCCACCCGCAGCACAATGCCGATCAGGGCGATCAGCGACAGTTCGTGGCCGGTCAGAATCAGGGCAATCAGTGCGCCAACGCCTGCCGAGGGCAAAGTGGAAAGAATGGTGACCGGATGTATGGCGCTCTCGTAAAGCACCCCCAGCACAATATAAATCGCCACCACGGCGGCCAGAATCAGCAGGGGTTCGCCCGCCAGCGACGAGGCAAATTCCGAGGCATCACCCGAATAGCTGCCGGTGATGGTGGCGGGCATGCCAATGGCCTTTGAGGCGGTGGCAATTTCCTGCTCGGCGGTACCCAGCGAGCCGCCAGGTTGCAGATTGAACGAGATTGTGTCGGAGGGAAATTGCTCCTCATGGCCGATCGCCAGGGGTGCTGTGGTGTTGGTGATGGTGGTGAAGGCCGACAGCGGCACCTGTGCGCCGGCAACACCCGGCACGTAAATTTTCTTCAGGCTTTGGGAATTGGCGCGCCAATTTGCGCCAGCCTCCAGAATGACCCGGTATTGGTTGGTTTGCGCATAGATGGTGGAAACCTGCCGCTGGCCAAAAGCATCATCGAGAATGTCACTGACGTTCTGCATGGAGACGCCCAGCCGCCCCGCTGCCGCGCGATCAACATTGATCTTCAGCCGCGCACCGCCGTTCTGCGCCTCCGAACCGACATCCGCGAGCACCGATGAACCCTGCAGCGCGGCTATCAGCCGATCCGTCCAGCGCTCCACTTGGCCCTGATCCACCCCCAACAACGTATATTGATAGCGCGCCCGGCTGGAGCGCGTCGAAATCTGCACATCCTGCACGCTCTGGAAGGTCATGACGATGCCGGGCACTTCATGCGCCAGCGCGGCCAGATGCGGGATGATCTGGTCAGCATCAAGCGTGCGCTGCGCGCGCGGTTTCAGCACGATGGTGAGTGCCCCGGCATTGGCGGTGGCGTTGACATTGCTGACGCCGACAATCGCCGTGACGCTGGCGACATCCTTGTCCTCGCGCAGCTTGGCTGCCACGGCATATTGCCGCTGCTGCAATTGCGCAAAGGACACGGTGGGGTCAGCCTCGCCCGTCGCTGAAATCAACCCGGTGTCCTGCGAAGGCAAAAAGCCTTTGTCGATGCCCGCATAAAGCCCGACAGTGCCGGCCAGCGTGAGGATAATCAGGAACAGCATCAGGGTTTCATGGCCCAGAACCCATATCAGGCTGCGCCGGTAAGCTGCGAGCCCACCTTCAGTCAGGCGCGCCAGCCGGCCAGGTTCTGTCGTCTCCCTTGGTTTTTTGCCCTTCAAGATCCACGCGCACATCATCGGCGTCAGCGTCAGCGACACAATGGCCGACACCACCACCGCAATCATCAGCGTGACCGCAAATTCGCGAAACATGCGCCCGACGATGCCTGTCATGAACAACAGCGGAATAAACACTGCGATCAGCGATACGGTCAGCGAAATGACGGTAAAGGCAATTTCGCTTGCGCCGCGCAGCGCTGCATCAAAGGGTGCCTCGCCATCCTCAATGTGGCGGGCTATGTTCTCGATCATGACGATGGCGTCATCAACGACAAACCCCGTGCCGATTGTCAGCGCCATCAGCGACAGGTTATCGAGGCTGAATTTCGCAAAATACATTACGCCAAACGTGCCAATCAGCGACAGCGGCAGTGCCACAGCGGCAATCAGCGTGGCGCGCAAAGTGCGCAGAAATATGAACACCACCAGCACCACCAGCAGCACGCTGAGAATCAGCGTGAACTGGACATCGCTGATCGAGGCCCTGATGGTGCTGGTTCTATCCTGCACATAATTCAGGGTGACGCCCTTGGGCAGGCTCGCCGTCAGCTTTTGCAAATCGGCGCGCACCAGCGCCACGGTTTCCACCACATTGGCGCCAGGCTGGCGCTGAATGCCGATAATCACGGCAGGCTGGCCCTGATAAACCGCACTCACTTCGGCATTTTCGAGGCCATCATTGACGGTGGCTACATCGCCAATGTGCACGGGCGCGCCGTTCTTGTAGGCTATCGTCACATGATTATAACTGGCGGCATCGGGAATCTGATCATTGGCCGAGATGGTAAAGGCCTGTTCCGGGCCATCAATATAGCCTTTCGGCCCGGCCACATTGGCCCCGACAATGGCGGTGCGCAGGTCTTCGCGGCTAAGTCCATAGGACGCCAGCCGCCCAAGATCGGCATCGATGCGCACTGCCGGGCGCACGCCCCCCTCGATCACCACACGGCCAACACCGGAAACCTGGCTGAGGCGCTGCGTCAGGATGGTATCGGCAATGTCGGAAAGCTGGCGTACAGGCACCGTCGTAGAGGTCAGCGCCACGGTGAGAATCGGTGCATCTGCCGGATTGACCTTGGAATAGACCGGTGGATAGGGCAGCCCGCGCGGCAGGCTGGAGCCCGCCGCATTGATGGCCGCCTGCACATCCTGCGCTGCAGAATCGATGTCGCGCGAGAGGTCAAACTGCAACGTGATTTCGGAAAGGCCAAAAGCGCTGGTTGAGGTCATGGTGGTCAGCGAGGCAATCTGGCCAAGCTGGCGCTCAAGCGGTGCCGTGATCAGGCTCGCGACAGTATCGGGATTGGCCCCGGGCAATTGTGTGGTGATTTCGATGGTGGGGAAATCCACCTGCGGCAGCGCCGAAATCGGCAGAAGTGAATAGCCCAGCCAGCCGCCAATCAAAACCGCCAATGCGAGCAGCGAAGTCGCAATCGGTCGGCGGATGAAGAGGCCAGATCCCATCATGACGGTGGCTTGCTCGCGGTGCTGGTGGCCACCTTGACTTTGGTTCCATCAGCCAATTGCGCAAAGCCTGAGGTAACGATCTGATCGCCTACCGCCAGACCCGATGCCACGACAATCACATTCCTTGTTTCAACCCCGGCCTTCACGTCGCGCACCGCGACTTTGTCGCCTTGCAACAGATAGACAAAATCTCCGTTTGGCCCGCGTTGCAGCGCCTGCGGCGGCACGCCAATCACGCCCTTCAGGGTTGTTTCCAGCAAGCGGACGTCAACAAACGCTCCAGGCCACAGCGCCAACGTCTTGTTGGGCACTTCGGCCTTCATCTGCACGGTGCCGGTTGTGGGATCGACCTGATTATTGATGACGGTCAGCACACCCTGCTCAAGCTTGGCGCCGGTCTGGGGCTGGTCAATTTCGACATCGACCGGCCCCGCCGCCATCGCCTTGTTGATCGCTCCAAGTTCCTGCTGCGGCATGTTGAACAACACGCCGATTGGCTGCATCTGGGTGATGGTGACAATCGCCGCCGCTGTGCTGCCGGCATAGACCTGCGCCACGACGCTGAGCGTACGAATGCCCGCCCGCCCGCTGAGCGGCGCGGTGATC
>DAICZI010000085.1 GCA_027311205.1 Beijerinckiaceae bacterium
ATCCCGCCCGCCCGCGGCGCAGCACGTCGGCGATGATCGCTTCATTTGTGGCAGAGGGCCAGAAAACCAGGCCCGCGCCCTTTGGCCATGCTTTGACGGCACTGGCGCAGAAGCGCCCCGAAATTGTCGGCATGACCGCCGATCTCAGCAAATACACGGATCTTTACGTGTTTGCGCAAGCCTGTCCCGAACGGTTCTACCAAATGGGCATGGCCGAGCAATTGCTGATGGGCGCGGCGGCGGGCATGGCGCGCGAGGGCTTCATCCCATTTGCCACCACGTACGCAGTTTTTGCTTCGCGCCGTGCCTATGATTTCATCTGCATGGCAATTGCCGAGGAATCTCTCCCCGTCAAAATCATTTGCGCCCTGCCGGGGCTGACCACCGGCTATGGGCCGAGCCATCAGGCGACCGATGATCTGGCGATCATGCGGGCCATGCCGAACCTGACGGTGATTGATCCCTGCGATGCGCTGGAGATCGAGCAGGCGGTCACCGCCATCGCCGACCATCCTGGCCCGGTCTATATGCGGCTGCTGCGCGGCCAGGTGCCGCTGGTGCTGGATGATTACGAATATCAGTTCAAGCTCGGCAAAGCCGCCATGCTGCGCGAGGGTGCAGACGTGCTGTTCATCACCTGCGGCTTGATGACCATGCGGGCCCTGGAGGCGGCCAAAGCGCTGGAGGCTGACCACATCGATTGCGCGGTGCTGCATGTGGCGACCCTGAAGCCGCTTGATGAAGCCGCCATTCTGGCTGCCGCCGCCAGGCCGGGGCGGTTGGTGGTTGTTGCCGAAAATCATTCGGTGATTGGTGGCCTTGGCGAAGCGGTGGCCGCGACACTGATGCGCGTGGGCGTCCATCCCGCCTTCCGCCAGATCGCCCTGCCCGACGCCTTCCTTGATGCCGGCGCTCTGCCGACCTTGCACGACCGCTATGGCATTTCGACTGAAGCCATCTGCGCTCAGATCAAAGGCTGGCTCTAAGATGGCAGCTTCGCGCGCTCAATGGCTTGCAACGGGACAAAATGCCGCATATCCTTGGCATCGTTCGCAAAGCTCCAAGCGCCCCGGACCAAGAGACAGGCGCAGCCGCGACGGGGAGACGTGCCATGGCATCGGTTGACATCGTCGGCGTGCGCAAAGCCTTCGGCCACGTCGAGGTGGTGCACGGCGTTGATGTGACAATCAATGATGGCGAGTTTGTTATTCTGGTCGGCCCGTCCGGTTGCGGCAAGACCACGCTGCTGCGGATGCTCGCCGGCCTGGAAAATGTCACTTCAGGGGAAATCCGCATCGGCGGGCGGGTAGTCAATAACCTGCCACCCAAGTTGCGCGATATCGCAATGGTGTTCCAGAACTACGCCCTCTATCCGCATCTGACGGTGGGTCAGAACATGGGCTTCTCGCTGAAGCTCAAAAAAGCACCACTGAGCGAGATCGCCGCGCGGGTTGCCAAGGCTGCCGATATTCTGGGGCTGCAAAGCCTTCTGGAACGCTATCCGCGCCAGCTTTCGGGTGGCCAGCGCCAGCGCGTTGCCATGGGCCGGGCGATTGTGCGCGACCCGCAAGTGTTTCTGTTTGATGAACCGCTGTCGAACCTTGATGCCAAGCTCCGGGTCGCGATGCGCGCCGAAATCAAGGAATTGCATAGGCGGCTCGCCACAACCACGGTCTATGTCACGCATGACCAGATCGAGGCGATGACCATGGCCGACAAGATTGTCGTCATGCACAATGGCCTCGTCGAGCAGATTGGCGCACCGCTGGAGCTTTACGACAGGCCAGCCAATCAATTTGTCGCGGGCTTTATTGGCTCGCCGGCCATGAATTTTCTCAAAGGAACGCTGAACGTGATCGGTGGCGTGCCCAATCTCACGCTGGCCGATGGCGCACGGGTGCCGCTTGTCAAAGCTCCTTTCAGCAGTGACGGCCGCCCTTTGATTTTGGGTGTGCGGCCCGAAAATCTGCTTGTGGCTGCTGAGGGTCTGGAGGCCGAAGTCGGCGTGGTCGAGCCGATGGGATCGGAGACGCAAATTGCCGTCAAGGCGGGCGGGCATGCTTTGATCTGCCTGATCCGCGACCGCCTGATGCCCAAGACCGGCGACATGCTGCGGCTGCTGCCCGAACCCGCGCACGTGCACTTTTTTGAAGCCGACAGTGGAAGGAGGATCGAGGCATCGTGAACCTTCAGCGCCGCGCGCGCTGCCTGAGACCCCATAAAAGTCGCAACTGCCGGAACAATCCGGCGTCTAAAGGGAGTGTAGCCACATGTTTAATCTCTCACGCCGTTCCATCATCAAAGGTGCGGGCCTTGCGGGCCTTGCCGGGGCGACCAGTCTCGAGGGTTTTGCCAAAGCCTGGGCAGAGACAACAAGCTGGAAACCGGAAGCCGGAGCCAGCCTGCAACTGATGCGCTGGAAAGAGTTCATCGACGCCGAAGGCAAATCCTTTGACGCGATTGTCGCCGCCTTCACCAAGGCGACGAACGTGAAAGTGCAAGTGACCCGCGAAGGGCTCGACGACGTGCAGCCCAAAGCCTCGGTAGCAGCGGCGACCGGCCAGGGCCCGGATATCGTCTGGGGCTCCTATTCCCTGCCGCAATTGTTCCCGACCAAATGCGTCGACATGACCGACCTTGCCGATTATCTCGGCAAAAAATATGGCGGCTGGACGCCGGGGCCTGCGGCCTATGTCATTTCCAAGGGGAAATGGCTCGGTCTGCCGATCGCGACCAATGGCAATTACATCAATTACCGCACCTCGGCGGTCAACAAGGCCGGATTCAAGGAAATTCCAAAAGATTTCGATGGATTTCTCGCACTGTGCCAGGCGATGAAAAAGAACAACACGCCCGCCGGCTTTGCGCTCGGCCATGCCACCGGCGATGGCAACAGCTTTATCTATTGGATGCTGTGGGGCTATGGTGCCCATCTGGTCGATGACAAGGGTAAAGTGGTGATCAACTCGCCCGAGACCGCCAAAGCGCTGGAATATGCCAAAAAGCTTTACCCGACTTTCATTGATGGCACGCCGTCATGGAATGACGGGTCGAACAACAAGGCGTTTCTGGCGGGTGACCTCTATCTGACCGGCAACGGCATTTCCATCTATGTTGCGGCCAAGACGGCGGGTGCGGCGGGCGATGCCAAGATGAAGGCGATGGCCGAGGATATCAACCATGCCTATTGGCCTGTCGGCCCGACCGGCAAGGTCGCCGAATTGCAGTCAGTCTATCCCATGATGGCGTTCAACTACACCAAATACCCCAACGCCTGCAAAGCCTTCATGGCTTTCATGCTGGAGGCCAAGCAATTCAACCAATGGCTGATCGATTCGCAGGGCTATCTCACCGAAACATTGAAGGCCTATGACAAGAACCCCGTCTGGACGATGGATCCGAAGGCCGCAGTGTTCCGCGACGCTTCCAACCGTTGCACTGTGCTGGATGGCATGAGTGCCAATCCGCAAAAGGCCGCCGAATCGATTGCCGATTTTGTGGTGCTCGACATGTTCGCGCGCTATTGCACGGGGCAGGACACGCTCAAGGGCAGTATTGCCAATGCTGAGCGCCAGGCCAAGCATTTGTTTGGGTAAAAGCTAAAGTGCAACCCGTCATTGCGCGGAGCAAGGCGATCCATGGGGCCAAGACATCCTGTGAGTTGCTGGTTTCCACGCCATGACGATGCATGTTCCCAACAACTACGACCCCCGCGCGCGTTGTAAAACCGGCGTTGCATGGGGGCGCATTTTGAAGTCTGACGCCGCCTGTCTGCAAGGAAAGCCATGACCAGCCTCGCCCAGAGCCCGTCTGCCAAATCCGCTTCGGTCCGCGCACCCGGCGCGGCGGCGCGGCTGATGGCGCATCGCGATTGGCTGGGCTTCTGGTTCATGTTGCCCGCAGCCTTGATCCTGATTTCGCTTCTGGTTTACCCGCTGGGTCTGGGCGTGTGGCTCTCCTTCACCAACGCAACCATTGGTGATCCAGGCAAATTCGTCGGCCTCGACAATTATTCATGGATTCTCGGTGATGCAACCTTTTTGCATTCCATTGTCTTTACGCTCGCCTATACGCTGATCGCCTCGTCGATCAAATTCGCGCTCGGGCTTTATCTGGCGCTTTTGCTGAACAAGCGCCTGCCCTTCAAGGCCCTGGTGCGCTCGATTATCCTGATTCCCTTTGTGGTGCCGACCGTGCTGTCGGCCATCGCTTTCTGGTGGATTTTCGATGCGCAATTTTCGATCATTTCGTGGTCGCTGATCAAGCTCGGCCTCATCAGCCATAATATTGATTTCCTTGGTGATCCGATGCTGGCGCGGGCCTGCGTGATCTTCGCCAATATCTGGCGCGGCGTGCCGTTTGTCGCCATTACCTTGCTGGCAGGCCTGCAGACGGTGTCGCCCTCGCTCTATGAGGCCGCCACCATTGATGGCGCGACGCCGTGGCAGAACTTCCGCTTCATCACCTATCCCCTGCTCACCCCGATCATCGCCGTGGTGATGACATTCTCGGTGCTGTTCACCTTTACCGATTTCCAGCTCATCTGGGTGATGACGCGCGGCGGGCCGGTCAATTCCACGCATTTGATGACCACGCTGTCGTATCAGCGAGCGATCATTGGCGGCAGCCTTGGCGAGGGCGCGGCAATTTCGACCTCGATGATTCCGTTCCTGCTCGCGGCTATCCTGTTTTCGTGGTTCGGGTTGCAGCGGCGCAAATGGCAGCAGGGGGGCCAGGCATGAGTGTTCCCATCCAAAGGGCTGATGCCAGCGAGGGCATGAGCTATCTCGACACCCTGCCAAGGCGCGCCGTGACGGTGTTCCTGCCGCTGGCGCTGATCATGATCGTGCTGCTGTTTCCGTTTTACTGGATGGTGCTCACCGCCATCAAACCGGACAGCCAATTGCTCGACATGAACCATTATAATCCGTTTTTTGTGGTCGGCCCAACCCTGGCGCATATCGATGATCTGCTGTTCAAAAGCCAATATCCGCGCTGGTTGTGGAACACTTTTTACGTCGCCTTTTCCGCCACGGCGCTGTCAATGTTTGCCAGCGTGCTGGCGGCCTATGCCATTGTGCGTCTGCGGTTTCGTGGCGCGAATTGGGTAGGCGGGGCGATTTTCCTCGCTTATCTTGTGCCGCCCTCGATCCTGTTCATCCCGCTTGCCTCCGTCGTCGTGCGTTTTGGCCTGTTCAATTCGCCGCTGGCGCTGATCCTGACCTATCCGACATTCCTGATACCGTTTTCAACATGGCTGCTGATGGGCTATTTCAAGACCATACCGTTCGAGCTTGAGGAATGCGCGCTGATGGATGGCGCGTCGCGCTGGCAAATTCTCACCGGCGTGATTTTGCCTCTGGCGGTGCCGGGGCTGATCTCGGCGGGCATTTTTTCGCTGACCCTGTGCTGGAACGAGTTCGTCTATGCCCTGACATTCATATCGTCCGACAACAACAAGACCGCGCCGGTGGCGCTGGTCAACGCTTTCGTCGATGGCGATGTCTATCATTGGGGCACGCTGATGGCCGGCGCGCTGTGCGGCTCGTTGCCGCTGGTGATCCTCTATTCGTTCTTTGTTGAATATTACGTCTCGGCCATGACCGGCGCGGTGAAGGAATAGGTGGTGGAACCGCATCACAAGGGCAGCAAGAACGCAGGGGACGTGCTTCGCCCCGATTTGGGGGGCGCAAGATGTCGTGAAGCCATTCCTTCGGTTCATGCAAGCGTGTGATTGCGTCGGTTGAAGGCTGGGTGTCGCGGCAATTGCCGACGAATTGACACCCATGCTCAAATGGTCTTCGATGCTTGACGCGTCGGGCGAAAGACGTCGCCCCCGCCAAGGCTTGAGGGGCTGACCATGCCACTATCTTTCGTGAAGGCGGGATTTGTCGCAGCGGCTTGTGTGTTCGCCACATCCGATGCCAGGGCCGAGATCACTTTCTGCAATAATTTCGGGCGTCTCATTTACGTCGCGATTGCCTATCCGCAAAGCGGCGGCTCCTTCCTCTCGCGCGGCTGGATGAGCCTCGACAACGGCAATTGCAGCGTCTTCGACACCGCGCTTCGCGTCAAAACTCTCTATTTCCGCGCCGAAAGCACATGGGTACGTCATGGCTGACGTCGCACGCGCGAGACCTGGGGCAAAGGCAGGAAATTTGCGATCTGGGAGAACTCCAATTTTCAATATTACGATGCACAGAACCGCGTTCTCAAATCAACGCTGGTCGAATTTACCCAGGGACCTGTCGTTGATCATGGCGATGTCTCGGCCACGGTCACCTTCACCCCGAACGGCTCGACCATCACCATCAAGTAGATCGTCGTGAATCGGCCTTGAAAGCCGGAAGACGTCCCCATTCATGTTCGATCTCCCCTCGGAGACCTGGAATGACGCCTTCGCGCCAGGGGCAACGGATTGGCGGCTCTGCAGCCTGATCTAGCTGGCAACCGGAACTGCAATCTTGACGCAAAGGCGTTGACTTGCGGGCCGCCTTGCTTCAATAGACGCATCCATCGGCGTTTGTGCGCGGCCTCTGGCTGCGTGGCGTCATTTATAGAATTTGCGGCGGCCAGCGCAAGCTGCGCCGCGCCATGAAGCAATGTGGAGCCTGACGTGAAGCGGACATATCAACCGAGCAAAATCGTGCGTGCGCGCCGCCACGGTTTCCGCGCCCGTATGGCGACCGTCGGTGGCCGCAACGTGATTGCAGCGCGCCGGGCACGCGGTCGCAAGCGGCTTTCTGCCTGAAGGTTTGCGACAGCGCCTGCCTTACTTCGCAGTTTTGGAGGGTGCTGGTGAACGAGATTGCCACCCCTGCTTCCCCAGTCCCGCCTGCTGACGTGCCGGAGCGCTTGCTGGTGCGCGCTGATTTTCTGGCGGCGGCAAAAGGCCGCAGACGCCATGGAACGGCTTTGGTGCTGCAAAGCATCGCACGACGTGACGCCTCATTTCCGGCGCGCGTAGGCTTTACG
>DAICZI010000086.1:0-3799 GCA_027311205.1 Beijerinckiaceae bacterium
CTGGAATGGTCCGCCCCCCGCTCAGGCGGGCCATAAGATGATCATAGCGCCCCCCGCCCAAAACCGGCTTTCCAGGCTCTGCCTGCTTTTCATGCGCTTCAAACATGAAGCCCGTGTAATAATCCAGCGGCCTGGTGAACGCCGCCGAAAAATTGAGGCTGGCGACATCAAGGCCGTGTGCGGTGAAGAAACCCAATCTGGTCTCGAACCGCTGAAATTCCTCTTGAAGATCAATTTTGGCCGTGGCGGCGAGACGCCGCATGGCGCGCAAAGCCTTGTCCGGATCACCGCTGATTTGCAAAAAGTCTTCGAGCCAGCCTTGCTTTTCTGTCGGAAAAGGCCCGCTCGCCCGCAGGGCGGCCTGCTCCAGAAACCGGTCGGCAATTTCACTGGCGCTGCGCCCGCCCACGGGAGCAATGCCGGCAATGGCCAGCAAATCCTCGACCAGTGCCAGTGCGCCAGCCCGGTCAGCGCCGTCCAGCGCCGCCAGCAGGCCGCTATGATCAACCGTCCCGGGGGCAGCGGTGGCACCGGTGATATCGCGCAGCGCCTTGCCAGCCCGATGGCCGCGCAGGATGCGCCGACGCCACGCCAAGGGCAGGCCCATGCCTTCGACAAAGCGCTGGAACAGCACGGCATCGCCAAAGGTCACATGAAAGCTGCGCTTGCCTATTTTGCTTGCCGCGCTCAAAACCAGCGCCAGCACTTCCGCATCCGCGGCTTCAAGATCGGTGCGGCCAAAGTTTTCGAGCCCCGCCTGGTAAAATTCGGTCGGGCCAGGCTGGCGCTGGCGAAACACCGGCCCTGCACAGGAAATGCGTCCGGGCTCCGTGCCGCCCTGTTGCAGCCATGCGCGGCAGGCCGGAATGGTGAGTTCGGGACGCAAACACAGTTCCTTGCCGGAGGCATCAGCGCTCAGCAGCAGCCGCCCCCGCAAATCCTCGCCCGCATTGTCCAGAAACACGTCGGCTGGCTGCAACATCGGCGGTTCGCAGCCAACATAGCCAGCTTCTATGAACAGCGCCTGCAGCGCATGGGCATGATCTCTGCTGCTCAAGACGGAACGCATCATTTTCCCCTGTCTTGTCGTATCGCGCGGCCAGATGGTGCCGCTTCCAGCTTCAGGTCAGGATTTGGCACCGACCGCCTGCCGCGACAGCACGGTGCGCACCGCGCCCACCATTTCGGATTCCGCCACCGCAAACTGGGCCATCTGTTTCAATTCCAGATAATCGGCCCGGTCTTTGGTGGCCCCGCCGAGCGTCGCGCCCAGCACCAGATCCTTGATCACCACCTGACCATTGGCGCGCTCATTTGACCCCTGAATGACAGCGCAAGGCGCGCCGCGCCGGTCAGCATATTTGAGCTGCGCATTCATGCCGCCGCTTCCCAGATAAAGTTCAGCGGCCACCTGTGCCCGCCGGAGAGCCGCGACCAGCCCCTGATAATGGGCAAGATGATCCCGATCCATCACCAGAACCAGCACCGGACGAGCCGGGCCAGCGCTGGCAACCACCGGGCTGCCCAGTGCTTTAAGCGCGGCATAAAGCCTCGATACGCCAATCGAAAAGCCGGTTGCCGGCACGGTTTCGGCCTGAAAGCGCCCCACGAGCCCATCATAGCGCCCGCCACCACCAACCGCGCCAAAGCGCACCGGCTTGCCGTTCTCGCCCGGAATTTCGAAGGTCAGTTCCGCCTCGAACACCGGGCCGGTATAATATTCCAGCCCGCGCACCACCGACATGTCGATGCGCACCCGATCGGCACCATAGCCGCCAGCTTCCAGCAGTTCGCGGATCGCCGCCAATTCATCCAGCCCCGCCGAGACCAGACCATCGGGCAACTTTCCATCGAGAAAATCCAGCAGGATTTTCTGCCCCGGCGCGTCGAGGCCAACACCTTTGGTGAAATCACCGCTCTCGTCGCGCCGCCCCGCACCCAGAAGTTGCTGCACACCGGCGGCTCCGAGCCGATCAAATTTGTCGATGGCCCGCAGCGCAATCAGGCGTCGGGGCGCGTCGCCACCAAGGCCCGCGGCATCCAGCACGTCATCGAGCACCTTGCGGTTGTTGACCTTGACGATGTAGTGCCCGCGCGGCACGCCCAGAGCTTCCAGCGTGTCGGCCGCCATCATGCAGATTTCCGCATCGGCCGCGACACCGCCCGCGCCAATCGTGTCGGCATCGCATTGCATGAACTGGCGGAACCGACCGGCGCCGGGCTTTTCATTGCGAAATACATAGCCCGCGCGCCAACTGCGGTAGGGCTTGGGCAGGCTCGTCGCCTGCGCGGCAAAATGCCGGGCCAGCGGTGCTGTGAGATCATAGCGCAACGACAGCCATTGCTGGTCATCGTCCTTGAACGAAAACACCCCGGCATTGGGCCGGTCGGTATCGGGCAGAAATTTCCCCAGCGCCTCGGTATATTCGATCAGCGGGGTCTCCACGGCGCAAAAGCCGTAAAGCTCGTAAACGCGTCCGATGATGTCGATCATGCGGCGTGTGGCGGCGATTTCCGACGCCACGCGGTCGGCGAGGCCGCGCGGCAGAACCGGCTTGATCAGCCCGGCGGGTGCTGTCTCTGGGAGGGCTGTCATGGCGAACTCGATGGCTGGCGGGAAAATCGGTGCGGGAAGCATGGGGCGCGCGCGCCATCAGGCACACGATGCCCCGCAGTATGGCTTGGGGCTGTTTAGTCGAAACTGCAGCGCTTTATCAACCATCAAGTCTGGATTCGATGAAAGGCAGCAGGCGCGGGTCGCTGTAATCGGCGATGGCCAGTTCGGCACCGATCACCTTGAGATCGGTGGCGCTGAGACCGGTGGTGATCCCGACCATGGCAAGACCGGCGTCAACACCAGCTTTGAGACCCGCCGCCGAATCTTCAAAGCCGACGACATGGAGCCGATCAAGTTCCAGGCGGCGCACCGCCTCCTGATATGGCAGGGGATCGGGTTTGGAGCGCGGCAATTCAATTGCCGAGATCACCAGCGCAAAGTGATGGGCAAGACCAAGGGCTTTCAGGGAATGTTCGGCATTTTCGCGCGGGCCATTGGTGACAACAGCGCAAACCCAGCCCCGCTTTGCCGCCAAATCAAGCAAGGCAGCAAGGCCCGCCAGCGGCACCAGCGTACGCGCCAGGCTGCGATAATCGGCTTCCTTGCGGGCAGCAAGCTGCTCATGTTCGCGCGGCGAGGCGCGCGGATAAAGCCCGGCGAAAATCTCGGCATTGGCCCGGCCAATCACATGTTTGCGAAAATCTTCACGATCAAGCTGCCGACCCTCGCGGGCCAGCAGGACGTTGAAAGCCGCAAAATGCAGATGATCGGAATCGGTCAAGGTGCCATCGAGATCAAACAAAAGTCCCCTGTTACGCCTCATGCCAGATCTACCACCGTCCGCCCGCGCACCTGGCCCGCCAGAATAGCCTGGGCCTGGGCGATGGCATGATCCAGTTTGATGTGGGTTGTCAGCGCCGCCAAATGGGCCCGGTCGAGGTCCTGGCCCAGCCTTTGCCAGGCGGCCTTTCGCGTGCCGATCGGGCACATCACGCTGTCGATACCGAGCAGGCTGATACCGCGCAGGATGAAAGGCGCGACACTTGCGGGCAAATCCATGCCCTGCGCCAGACCGCAGGCAGCGACCGCACCGCCATAGCGCGTCTGCGCCAGCACATTGGCCAAAGTGTGGGAGCCGACAGCATCAATCGCCGCCGCCCAGCGTTCCTTGCCAAGCATGCGTGGCTCTCCGGCCAACTCGGCGCGCGGAATGATCTCGATGGCACCAAGACCCTTCAGATA
>DAICZI010000086.1:3809-6930 GCA_027311205.1 Beijerinckiaceae bacterium
GTGCTTTGAGAAAGGCGGCCTCCTCGGGCCGCCCGGTTGACGCAACTACGTGATAGCCAGCCTTTTTCAGCAGCATGATCGCCACCGAACCGACCCCACCGGCAGCCCCGGTCACCAGCGCCGACCCCATGGCGGGCGTCACGCCATGGCGCTCCAGCGCCAGCAGCGCCAGCATGGCGGTAAAGCCTGCCGTGCCAATCGCCATGGCTTGCGCTGTTGACAGGCCCGCAGGCAAGGGCAGCAGCCAATCGCCTTTGACTCTGGCTTTTTCGGCAAGCCCGCCCATGTGGGTCTCGCCAACGCCCCAACCGGTCAGCACCACTTCATCACCGGCTTTGAAACGCGGATCGGAGGACTGTTCGACCACGCCGGCAAAATCAATGCCGGGCACCATGGGAAAGCGCCGCACCACCGGGGATTTGCCGGTGATGGCAAGCCCGTCCTTGTAATTGATCGTCGAGTGGCGCACCTGCACCGTCACGTCGCCGGGCATCAGCAAAGCCTCGTCGATTCGTGTCAGACGTGATGAAGTCCCAGTCTCTGCCTTTTCAATCAAAATGGCGCTGAAGTCAGCCATGGCGCTCTCCTTATTGGATCGGCTGCTTATGCCCTGCCCGCAGCGGCGGCGCAATCGCCGGATAGCCCGGCCTGCGCGATCACGCCTTGCAGCATGACCTCAACCCTGAGGGCTGTGTCATCCCAGCGTTGCAGCTTTTGGCCGGCCTGCCAGGCGGCATCCGCCAGAGTTTGGCGAAACAGCGGATCGGCGATGACGCGGGCCAGCGCGCCGGTGAGCGCAGCGATCTCCCCGGCGGACACTTTCAGGCCAGCACCCTCGGGCAGCGTTGCGATCAGCGCGCCGCCATCGCTGGAAACCAGGGCTAGGCCTGCGGCCATGGCCTCGGTCAGCACCATGCCAAACCCCTCGTAAAGCGAGGGCATCACAAAAATATCGGCACGCGCCACTTCGCTGGCCAGCGCACCGGGGGCCAGTTCGCCGCGCAACGTGACGCGGCTACCCAATCCATTGGCGTCAATCATTGCCTGAAGCCGCGCGGCGCACGCCGGATCGCGGGTGAGCGAACCGATGATGTCGAGTTGCCAGGGCAGATGCTGCAAGCGCGCCAAAGCGGCGACCAGCACGTCATGGCCCTTGCGCGCCACCACCGAACCGGCGGCAACCAGCTTCGGCCCGTCGGCCGCACTCCGGCCACTGCCAATGGCGCGTGCCACTTTGTCCGTGCCGGGCTCGGCCACCGTGATGCGCAGGGGCGGCACACCAAAATCTGTCGCCAGCGCGCCTGCAGTGAAACGGCTGGACACCAGCACATGGTCGCAGAAGCGCAAAACCGCCCGCTCGTTGGCGAGCAGATGCTCAATCAGCGACGGGCTCAACCCGCCCTCAAGCCCGAGCGGATGATGCACCAGCGCGATGAGAGGCCGTGGCAGCGACGCCGCAAGTTCAGGCGGCAGCGCGCACAAGGCGAGGCTCTCGACCAGGAGTGGCGCACGCGCCGCACGCAAGGTCCGCCCCGCTTCCGCCAGGGCGGTGCCATCAGGAACCGGCAGGCACTCCGGCAGCGCCAGCACCCTTATGTCATGGCCGCGCGCCCTGAGGCCAGCGATGAGGCGACGGTCATAGCCGTAACTGCCGGTCAGCGTCGCCAAATCGCCCGGAATTGCAAAATCCAACTGCACGAGAACCCCTTTCACACCGCGCCGCAGGCCATCGCCCTATGCTGGCCTTTCATCATTGCGACAAGGCTTTGCACAAACGCCCGCCCCTGATAAAGCCAAAAACCTCGAAGCCAGCGCTCGGGACACAAGATCGGGACACAAGAATTGAACACAATGCCCCTGTCCACAGCGGCCACGCCGACAGCCACCCAGCTTGCGAGCGCCAGGCCGGAGCGGCTCGCCTGGCCCGATCAGCTCCGCGGCCTGGCTCTGGCGGCGATGGTGAGTTTCCATTTCACGTGGGACATTACCTATTTCCATTTCATCGGCCCGGCCTTCGCCGATTCGCTGGCCTTCCGGCTTTATGGCCACGCCATTGCCACGACCTTTCTGGTGCTGGTCGGCATCTCGCTGGTGCTGGCGCAGCGCGCCAGCCAGCCATGGCCCGGCTATTGGCGGCGCATGGTGCGGCTGAGCTTTTCAGCGGCCGCCATCACGGTGGCAACCTATTATGTCATGGGCAAAGGTTTCATCTTTTTTGGCATTTTGCACTGCATCGTGCTGGCCAGTCTGGTAGCGGTGCCGTTTTTGTTTCTTCCCCTCGGCTTTGGCGTCGCGGCGATGGCGCTGGCCTTTGCCTTGCCCTTGCTCATTCACAGTCCGACGCTGGATGGGCCGGATTTCTGGTGGCTGGGGCTGGGCACGCATCTGCCCGTCAGTGACGACATCAGGCCGTTCCTGCCATGGGCGGGCATGGTGCTGGCAGGCGTGCTGGCGGCGCGTTGGCTGCAGCCCTGGCGCTGGCGGGGCGATTTGGCTCCCGGTCGCGCGGGGCGCGGGCTAACCTTTGCCGGGCGGCACTCGCTGGCAATTTATATGGTACATCAGCCGCTGATGTTTGGCGCACTGGCCTTGCTCGCGCATCTGACTGTCACGCCAGCCCCCGTCCTCAGCGCATTTGAAAGCAGTTGCCGGGCGCAATGCACGGCCCAGGGCCGCGATAGTGCGTTCTGCGTGCGGGCCTGCACCTGCCTTGTGGGCCGGTTGCGGGCGGATGGCTTGTGGCAAGGCGCTGAAACCGGACGGCTGTCGACACCGCAAGCCCGGCAGGTCGCCAACGAAGCGCTGGTCTGCATCAAGCCGTGAAGGGGCATGAGGCCACCTCGAACCATGATGCGGTCTGTCGGCATGGTGCCTTGGAACATCCATAATCTGCTGCCACATGGGTTCGCTACAGGACAAAGCCTGCATAGGACGCAACCATGACCCAAGATGAACAGAACCTGCTGGCCCACCTTTTTGATCGGCTGAAAGCCAATGGCGCGGCGCCGCGCGATCCGGCGGCGGAAGCCTATATCAACGAGAATTTGCGCCAGATGCCGTTTGCCCCCTATTTGCTGGCGCAAACCGTGTTGGTGCACGAGCATACGCTGGCCGCCGCAGG
>DAICZI010000087.1 GCA_027311205.1 Beijerinckiaceae bacterium
CATCCGCATCGCCTGCTCGGGCGTCATCTCGAGATAACGAACCTTCTCCTCCGGGACGATGAGCAGCAGCCCACTCATCGGGTTGACCGCGCTCGGCACGAACACGTGGCACACCTTGCGGCCCAGCGCGTCGCCCGCCTCGCTGGCCCCCGAAGATATTTCCGTCGCCAACAGCAATTATTCCAAAATGGCCTATGCGCTGCAGGAACAGGGCGTC
This sequence comes from Beijerinckiaceae bacterium, assembly GCA_027311205.1. Classification (GTDB taxonomy): domain Bacteria; phylum Pseudomonadota; class Alphaproteobacteria; order Rhizobiales; family Beijerinckiaceae; genus REEB77. The sequence goes on from DAICZI010000087.1 coordinate 218, forward strand.
AATGTCATCGAGGCTCCGGCCCGCATGAACCGGCATACGCAGGAAGTGAAACACAGCGACGATCAGCGCCTGATGATCCGCCTGGCCCTCACCTGCGCCCGCCTCAAGCCGGATTTTCTGGTGCTGGTTGCCGCGGACGGCGATTATGCGCCGCTGGTCTGGGGGCTGCGCGAGGAAGGCATCCGCACCAAGGTGATTTCCGACCCCTCCGTGCTCTCGGGAGATTTGCGGCTGGCGGCTTTTTCCAGTTCAGACCTGTTTCGCGTCATCCAGCAGATCGAGCGTCAGCGCGAACCCGTCGCCTGAACGAAGTATCATGCTGGCAGAGGCTTGATTTTGCGCTAGTCTCCCCCTCAAGACTGGAACAAATAACCAGGAGCCAGGCCAATGACCCTTGTGGCGCAACGCACCACCACACCAAAGCCCGAAGCATTACTGTCGGCCCTGCGCCAGCGTTTCGGGAACAGGTTTCATGCCGGGCTGGATTTTTGCCGCCAGCATGCCCATACGCTGAGCGTCATTGCCAATCAGCCGCCCGATGCCGTGGTGCAGCCGCTCACCCGCGACGACGTCGTTGAAATCGTGCATCTCTGCGGCGCTCATGATGTGCCGATGATCCCGTTTGGCGCTGGCACGTCGCTGGAAGGCCATGTCAATGCACCCTTTGGCGGCATTTGCATCGACATGAGCCTGATGCGCCGGATCATCGCGGTGCATGGCGAAGACCTCGACTGCGTGATCGAGCCCGGCGTCACCCGCAAGTTTCTCAATGAGAACCTGCGCGATCAGGGCCTGTTTTTCCCCCTTGATCCGGGTGCCGATGCCTCGTTGGGGGGCATGGTCTCAACCCGCGCTTCGGGCACAAACGCGGTGCGTTATGGCACGATGCGCGATAATGTCATCGCGCTCGAAGCGGTGCTGGCGGATGGCTCGGTGGTGCGCACCGGTGGGCGGGCGCGCAAATCCTCGGCCGGCTATGATCTGGCGCGCCTGCTGATTGGCGCGGAAGGCACGCTGGGCATTGTCACGGAAATCACTTTGCGCCTGCATGGAATTCCGGAAGCCGTTGCGGGAGGCATCTGCCCGTTCCCGAGCGTGCGCGCTGCTTGCGATGCGACCATCGCCACCATTCAATCGGGCGTGCCGGTGGCGCGGATCGAATTGCTGGACGCGCTGCAGGTCAAGGCCTGCAATGCCTATTCCAGGCTCGATTTGCCCGAACTGCCGATGCTGTTTCTCGAATTTCATGGCAGTGAAGGCGGCGTTGCCGAACAGGCCCAGCGGTTTGGCGAAATTGCCGCTGAATTTGGCGCGGGCGCTTTCCAGTGGACGACCAGGCCCGAAGAGCGCACCCGCCTCTGGCAGGCCCGCCATGATGTCTATTGGGCGACGCGCGGCCTCGCGCCGGGCTTTTCCGGCATCTCCACCGATGTCTGCGTGCCGATCTCGCGGCTGGCCGATTGTGTCGAGGCTACGCAGGCCGACATTGCCGCAACCGGATTGATTGCGCCCATTGTCGGGCATGTCGGTGACGGCAATTTTCATTTGGGGCTATTGTTCGATTCAGAAAAGCCAGGTGAAAGCAAACGTGTTTCGGAGTTTCTTGATCGTTTGGTTGAGCGTGCCTTGGCGATGGAAGGCACGTGTACCGGCGAGCATGGCGTGGGCCAGGGCAAGATCAAATATATGAAACGCGAGCACGGCGCGGCGACTTTGGCGATGATGGCGGCGATAAAGCAGGCGCTCGACCCCAGAGGCCTGATGAATCCGGGAAAAGTTCTCCCTTTTGATTGAGTTCCGGCCCGGCACAGGCCACATCAAGGGCGGGCAAGGAAGCGAGTTGTGCGGGAAATTCTGACATTTATCGGGCTGGTTCTGGTGCTGGTGCTGAGCGCTGCGCTGATCGGGCCGCAATTTGTCGATTGGGACGCAGAGCGCGATGTCATGGCGGCGCATCTGACGCAATGGCTGGGGCGTCCGGTTAGCCTCAGCGGACCGGTCAGCATGCGCCTGCTGCCTGCGCCTAAACTGCGGCTGGGCGCGCTCGCGATTGGCGGCAGCGCTGGCCAGAGCACGGTTTCGGCCCGCGATGTGAAGCTTGATCTGGCGGTCATGCCGCTGTTGCAGGGAAGGTTTGAGCTGACCAAGGCGTCGTTTGACCATGTGCAGCTCAAATTGGTTCAGGATGCAGCGGGCTCGTTCAACCTGCCGATACCGGCAACAAGCCGCCTGAAGGGCGTCGCCCTGAAGGCCTTGCAAATGCGCGACGGCGTGGTTTTTCTGGTCAAGCCTGATGGCACGCCGTTGCTGACGCTCCACCACCTTGATGTCAGCGCTCAGGCGGCATCGCTGCTCGGCCCGTTTACTGCCTCTGGAAGTGTGGCAAGCCCGCAAGGGCCGCTGCACTTCGATCTTTCGACCGGCAACGCCACGCAAGGCGCGCTGAGGCTGACATGGTCGAGCGCCGCTGTGGGCATTCTGCCGCAGGCCCATTTTGATGGCGTGATGACTCTTGCCCCCAGCGCACCGCAACTCGAGGGGCAGTTGCAGCTTCGCGGCGCTCTGCAGGCCGCTCCCGCCGGAATGGCTCTGCCGTGGCGTAGTGAAGGAATGGTGACGGCTGACCTCACGCATCTCAGCGCCAGCAAGCTCAAGCTTGTGCTGGGTGAAGCCGCAAGAACCGTGCGGGCGACCGGAAGCGCAAGCCTGCACTTCGGAGCTTTGCCGCACGGCACCATCAGCCTTGCAGCACCGCAGATTGATCTTGACCAGATGATCGCCGCCAAACCCGGAAGGCTCGATAGCAGCCTTCCCGTGGTGAAGCTGGACCCTGTGGCGTGGCTGTCCGGTGCGGGGCCACAAGAAAACGTCAGCTTTCCGGTCACACTGGCGCTGTCGACGCCGCTGATAAACTGGGGTGGGGATACTCTGCGCCATGTCAGCGCGCAGGTTGACGTGGATCCATCCAGGCCGCTGCATTTGCAGTTGGCACTGCGTGCGCCTGCTGGAACGCAGGTGGCCATGCAGGGCGTGGCTGATCTCGGTTCTGCGGCGCGGTTCACCGGCCAGGTTGCGGCCAGCACGGATGATGCCCCGGCGCTGTCGCGCTGGCTGGGCGGCCTCGACATCAGCGCCGCAACCGCTTTGGTTCAAGCGCTCAAATCCCAACCTTTCGAGCAATTGGGCTGGCAGGGGCCGCTTGAGGTGTCACGGGTCAGTTTTGCGAGCCAGAAGGCGGCAATCAGGCTGGATCGCACCAGACTTGCCGGTGCCATCGCCTATACAGCGGCGTCAAAGGCCGGGGCGGCGCGCCTCTTTGCTGATTTGGATGCCCCGGCGCTGGACATTGACCATGTGCCGCAAGGTACGGCGTTGCTTGATCCAGCGCTTGATCTCGATGTGGCGTTGCGCGCCCATGCGGTGCGGGTTGCCCATTTTGGCCAGGGCATGATCGATGCCGGGAATTTGAGTTTTCATCTCAAACGCACGAACGGGCGCATGGATGTGCGCAGCCTGAAGCTCAGCAATCTTGGCGGGGCCGATCTCACGGCGTCGGGGATTCTGGCGGCAAAGGGCGGCTCGATCGCGGCCGATATTTCGGCGAGCCGTCTGGTGGAGGCCAGCGCCTTGGTGGCAAGGCTGTTTCCGGGACGCTTGAGTGCCGCCCTGCAGGCGCGCGCGCCGTTTCTTGCACCCGCCCGGCTGCATATCACCGCGAACAGCGCGACAGGGGCGGACAACGACGCAAGCCCGCCGGTTACGGCCGAGATCACCGGCAGCCTTGCGGGCACGAAGATTTCCGGCACCATCACCCCTGCCGCAGACGGCCTCAAGGCCCACATTGCGCTGGAATCAGACGAAGCTGCCAGCTTTTTGCAGCAGGTCGGGCTGGCCACCCTGCCCCTGCGGGGGCTGGGCGGCGCCGCAGTCACGCTCGAAGCTTCTGGCATCGCACCGCACTATCATGTCACCGCGAAAGGCGTTGTCGCGGGCACGAATTTTGACGCCAGCGCAGAGGTGCATGTCGGCAAAATGCATGTTGATGCACAGGGCCATGTTCATGGTGCCAGTGCCGATCTGCTGCCGCTGACGCGGGCGCTGGCTTTGGCTCTGCCCGCCACAGGGCTGCATCTGCCTTTCAGGGCAGAGGCTGATTTCACCCGCGATGCGTCTGGCCTTGCCGTGACCGGCCTTGAAGGCGAGGCCGACGGCAATGGTTTCAGCGGCGCGCTGCAAGGACCAGCGTCGGCATCCCAAAATCTTGGGGTTACGGGCACCCTGAAGCTCGACAGTCTCACGCTGCCACACCTTTTATCTTTGGTTCTGGGAACCCCGGCGACGCGCGATCCGGCGCATTGGTCAGTGCAGGTCTTCGAGTCGGCACCGGGCTTCCCTAACCTTCGCGGATTGCACCTTGAAGCCAAGCATTTTGTCACCGGCCTGGCGCGTGATGTCGGCGGGCCAGCCAGCTTTGATCTCACGCTCCAGCATCAAAGCCTGAACATTGACCATTTCAATGGCCTTGTGGCGGGTGGCAAGGTAGCGGCAAGCCTGACTTTGGCGCGCAATGGACTTGAGGCTTCCCTGTCGGGCGCAGGCACCTTCACCGGTATCAAGCTCAATGAGCCCACGCTGCAAAGCCTGGCTGATGGCAGGCTGCAGGTGGTCGCAACCGGCAAAAGCCCGGCAAAGCTGGTGGCCAATCTGGCGGGCCAGGGCACAGTCTTGCTGCACCAGCCCGTAGTTCCACGGGCTGACGGCGCGGCATTGTGCCAGTTGTTGCAGGGACTTGGTGAGGGCACGGGCCATTTTGACGCGGCCCATGTCAGTGCTGTCCTGAACACCGCGCTGGACCAGGGCCCGTTGCACATGGCCGATCAGAACATGATCGCCACTTTGTCGAGCGGTGTGCTTCAACTGGATGGAACGGGCCGGCCAGAAGCGCTGCACCTCAGCCTTGATGTGAACCGTGGCACGCTGAAGCAAAGCCTGCGCCTGCCCGCCAGCCCGGCCCCGCCGCTATGGAGCGGGCCGCCGCCGCACATTGGGGTGACGTTTGAAGGCCCGCTGGCGCGGCCACAGCGCCACATTGTCATGGGGGCGTTGCTGGATGGCCTCGCCACGCGCGCCATAGCGGTGCAAAAAGCCAAGATCGCCGCCTTCAAGGCCGATGTGCAGGAGCGCGCCATGTTGGTGCGCCGGTTGCATGGTTGGCAAAAGCTGGAGCGCGACGCTGCCGCCGAAAAGCAATTCGAGGCGAATCGCACCGCGGCCGCAGCAGCGGCGCAAAAGGCGCAACAAGCCGCCGCTGCTCAAAAGGCGCTGCGCGCCGCGCAAAAGATCATGATGCAACCGGCGCCGCCGCTGAGGACGATCATCATCAAGCCGCTGCCACCCATACACTTGCAAGGCGCACCTGCCTCGCCACCGAAGGCCCCGCTTAATCTTACTCCGCCCTCGAGCCCGGTTCCGCCGCCCTGAGGACGGCTTGCTGCAATACATGCACCCTGAGGGCGCTCGACAAATTGGCCTTGCCCCGCACGGCATCAATCTCGCCAATCAGACTGGCAATCGCCAGGCTTCGCCGCGTCGCCTCGCTCCGCAAGGCCTCCCAGAAGGCCGCCTCCAGCGAAATGCTCGTCGCGTGGCCAGCAACCATCACTGAATGTTTGCGGATCAGCGTCGGATCAGCGCTCATCGTCGGAGCGAAGAGGTGTGAGGGCGTGGCTCTGCCAGCGCTGCTGCACCAAGGCTGCATTTGCGGCCTCCTGGGCGCGATCAGCCAAGGTCCGGCCATGACGGGCGCGGTTTTGCGCCGCCACATCTTCGGCCTGCTTGCGCAGGGCCACTTTGCGGGCGCGGCGAAGATTGATGATCTCGCTCATGCCGGGCTGCTTCATGGCTTGCGGCGGGAAAAATCAATGGCGACGACCTTGCCGCTGTCGTCCCCGTCCTTGGCGTCTGGCGCAACGACTTTGGGTTTGCGCTTGCCGCGATCCTCGATGTTTCTGGCCAATTGTTCGGCTGCGGACGCAGGCGCGGCTGGCTTGGTTGCAAGCGCCTCAACCTTGGCGGCAGGCTCGGTTGCGAGCGCGACATCAAAGCGCAGACCAAACTGCACGGAATGGTCATAAAACTCGGTTATCGCGCTGAAAGGCACCACCAGACGTTCGGGTACATGGTTGAAAAACAGCACGACCTCGAGGCCCTGATCACTGACCAGCAGGTCCTGAAACTGATGTTGCAGGATGATCGTCATCTGTTCGGGGCAGCGCTTCAGCAATTCGGGCGAAAGCTTCACGCCCGGCGCATCGGTGCGAAAGCTTATCTGGAAGAAATGCCCACCCGGCAGACCATCCCGCGCGGCATCACCAATGACGCCACGGATGACCTGGCGCATCGCCTTTTGCACTTTCAGATCGTAACGGATCAGGTCTTCTGCCATGGTCGTATTGCCTGTCTCGCGAAGGTATGCCCTCAAAATCAGTGGAGGCTTCTGTTGCCAGGTGCCTCCGAACCCCGCCCAGCGGAGCTTAACCCACTAGGACTTTAGACTTGGTTTTTCAAACCGCTTACGCGGCCTGAGCAACCGGAGCATAGTTGTCGTTTGCAACTATTGCATAGCCCGATAACGGCGGAACCATACCGGGAAAAAACACGCCCTTTACGCCCTCGTCGATCCTGTTT
>DAICZI010000088.1 GCA_027311205.1 Beijerinckiaceae bacterium
TCAAGGGACGGAATGCCTGATCCGCCGGGATTTTGGCGATCAGCTTGTAATAATCCCACGGGCCTTTTGATTCAGCCGGAGATTTGACCTTGAAAAGATAGGTCGGGAAAATCGCCCGGCCATCGGCGCGCAAAGTGCCCTTGCCGAACACGGCATCGTCAATGGGCAATGCTTTCATTTCGTCCACGACCTTTTTGCCATCGCTGGCATCACCCAGTTTCTCGACGGCTTTGAGATATTGCAGTGTCGAGGAATAGACCGCCGCCTGATCCCAGGTTGGCATGTGCTTCAGCGGTTCCGCCGCCTGGAAGCGCTTCGAGAAGGCGCGGGTTGAATCATTCAGATCCCAGTAGAACGAGGATGTGAATTCCAGGCCCTGCGCGGTCTTGAGGCCAAGTGAATTGACGTCAGTGATGAACAGCAGCAGCGGAGCCATCGTCTGCCCGCCCTTCTGGATACCGAATTCAGCACCCTGCTTGATCGAGTTGATGGTATCGCCACCGGCATTGGCCAGACCAATCACCTGTGCCTTGGAGGCTTGGGCCTGCAGCAGGAACGACGAGAAATCCGGCGTGCTCAGCGGCGCGCGGACGTGCCCCAGCACCTTGCCGCCATCGGCGATCACGACGTCGCCTGTGTTCTTTTCCAGCGACTTGCCGAAAGCATAATCAGCCGTGATGAAAAACCAGGTCTTGCCGCCAGCCTTGGTGATCGCGCCGCCCGTGCCATGTGCCAAAGCCCAGGTATCGGTCGCAAAATGCACCTGGTTGGGCGTGCACTTGGCACCGGTCAGCACGTCGCCAGCCGCGCCGTCAATCAGGAATACCTTGTTTTTTTCCTGCACGATCGGCGAGATCGCCAGCGCAACAGCCGTATTTGGCGTGTCGATGATGGCATCGGCGTGGTCCTGATCAATCGCCTGGCGGGCGACATTGGCACCGACGTCCGGCTTGTTCTGGTGGTCGAGGCCGATGACCTTCACGGTCCAACCCTGCTTTTCAATGCCGGAATCCTTGATCGCCATGTTGACGGCGACGACAGAACCGGGGCCGGCTGCGTCCTTGTAAAGGCCGGACATGTCGGTGACCACAGCCAGCGTCAGCGATTTGCTGGCGGCGGCATGGGCGGGAGCGACGAGGGCCGTGGTGGCCAGCATCAGGCCAGCGAAAAGTTGAGTTTTAGCAAGTGTCATGTTCAGTTCCTCCTGGAAGCAGATTATACGCACTAAACGCCGAGATAGTCGTGCAGTTTTCTCATATTGGCCTCAAGTGTCAGCGCGGTGAAGGCATCAATGATGTGGCCATCCTCCATCACGTAATAGCGGTCGGCAATCTTCGAGGCGAACAGGAAATTCTGCTCGACCAGCAGAATGGTGAAGCCCTTCGCCTTGAGCTTGGCTATAGTTGCTCCTATCTGCTCGATGATTACCGGCGCCAATCCCTCTGTCGGCTCGTCCAGCATCAGCAGGGGCGCGCCGGTGCGCAGGATGCGGGCAATCGCCAGCATTTGCTGCTCGCCGCCCGAGAGCTTGGTGCCCTGGCTGGTAAGCCGCTCCTGCAAATTCGGGAAAAGTTCGAAAATTTCATCAATCGTCAGGCCGCCGGGCCGCACAGGCGGCGGCAGCATCAGGTTTTCGCGGACGTTGAGGCTGGCGAAAATGCCGCGTTCCTCCGGGCAGAGCGCGATACCCGCTCTGGCGATGGCGTCGGAGGATTTGCCGATCAGTTCCTGGCCCTCGAACACCACCGAGCCGGTGCGCTTTGCGACCATGCCCTGAATGGATTTCAGCGTCGTGGTTTTGCCCGCGCCATTGCGGCCGAGCAAGGTGACAACCTCGCCCTTGCCGACCTCGAAATCAACGCCGTGCAATATGTGTGATTCGCCATACCAGCTTTGCAAGCCAGCGACTTTGAGCAGCGCCGATTCAGCCATGCGAAGCTCCGATATAGGCGGTCTTCACATCGGCATTTTGCGAAATTTCCGCATAAGGCCCTTCGGCGAGCACTTTGCCGCGCGTCAGAACCGTGATGGTGTCGGACAGCGACGCCACCACCCGCAGATTATGCTCGACCATGAGAATCGTCCGGCCCTTGACGACGCGGCGGATCAGTTCCGCCGTATGGTCGATATCTTCCTGGCCCATGCCCGCCAGAGGCTCATCGAGCAGCAGAAGTTGCGGATCGAGCGCCAGCGTCGTGGCAATTTCTAGCGCGCGCTTGCGGCCATAGGGCATTTCGACCGCTGTGGCATGGGCATACTGGGTCAGGCCGACCTCTTCCAGCAAGGCACCGGCGCGTTCGTCGAGGTGATCAAGCGTGCGGCGGCTTTTCCAGAAATCGAACGAATTGCCGCGCGCCTTCTGCAGCGCAACCCGGACATTTTCGATGGCGGTGAGGTGCGGGAACACGGCGGAAATCTGGAACGAGCGCACCATGCCAAGCCGCGCCACGTCGGCAGGCTTCAGCTTGGTGATGTCGCGGCCCTCATAAGTGATTTTGCCGCCCGAGGGCTGGAGAAATTTGGTCAGAAGGTTGAAACAGGTCGTTTTGCCGGCGCCATTGGGGCCGATCAACGCATGGATCGTTCCTCGCCGGACGTTGAGATTAACCTTGTTTACTGCCACGAAACCGGCGAAGCCCTTGGTGAGCCCCTCCGCCTGCAGCACGAAATCATCTGACACGCAGCACAACCCCCGGTATTTCCCACGCCGATCTCAAGTCAGCTTGCTTTAACTTCATGGTTCATAGCCGTTGCAAACGGTCGTTGGCAAGTCAGTTGCACATGTCCTTTTGGATTAGGGAGGGCTCGCTGGTTACAGCTATGCTGTTGCCATTATATGTAAATTATCTAATATGCGGGTCGGGGCGCTTGCCGCGCCGAACTGGAGGGTGGCGGACATGATCAATCGACGTGACGGGTTGCTGGCGGGTTTGTCCCTGGGGCTCTTGGGGGCGGTCGCGGCCGAAGCGGCCCCGGCAGTCGGCGCTGGTGGTGCCGGGCTCGGCGTGGTTTCGCGCAAGCTGGCGGCCGGGCTGTCGGCCAAGGATGCCGCGCAATCGATGGAGTCGACCGCCGATAACGCCAATATCAAGCTGGTCACCACTTTGGCTCTGTCGGCCCAGGTTGCCTCGATGACGGGCAAAAAGCAGCGGCTGATGACGATTTACCTGTTTTGCGATCCGCTGATTGCGCAGGATATGGTGGATGCCAACACGCAGTTTGCGGCCTTTATGCCGTGCCGCATTGCGATGGCGGAAGATGCCGAAGGAAGCCTGTGGCTGGTGATGATGGATCTTGATCCGCTTGTTGCCGCCGCGCCGCCAGCCTTGCAGCCCAAAGCCAAGCACATCCGCGATGTGCTGATGAAAATTATGGAAGCTGGCGCCAACGGCGATCTTTGACGCGCGATCAGGCAACCGTCAGGTCAGGGATGCTGCGTTGATCGAGGGTCAGTTGCAAGAATGCCAGATCCAGCCACTGGCCGAATTTGGTGCCCACTTCCGGCAGCAGCCCGACCTGTTTGAAGCCCAGTTGTTCGTGCAGCTTGATGGAGGCAACGTTGCGCGCTTCGATGCCGGCAATCATCACGTGCTTGCCCAAATCACGGGCGCGCTCGATGAGGTCGCCCAACAGCGCCTTGCCAATGCCCGCGCCGCGTTGGTCGGCGCGCACATAAACGGAATGCTCGACCGTGTGGCGATAGCCTTCAAAGGCCCGCCAATCGCCGAACGAGGCATAACCGACGATGCCCCTGGCCCCGGCATCGGCGACGATCACGGGATAATTTGCTTCCTGACGCTGGGCGAGCCAGGCCAGGCGATTGGCGGCATCGACCGGGGTTTCGTTCCAGATCGCCGTGGATTGCGTCACCGCCGCGTTGTAAATGGCCAGAATGGCGTCAATGTCGCCTGGCTGGGCGTCGCGAATCTGCATGTGAGCGTCCCTTCATGTGCGGTGTTCAGCATTAAAGCCAAGACCCTGTCGGCGACAAGCGCTGACGACCCCTGAGCGCGCTGCGGCATTTGGTGTCTGTTTCCTCTGTTCAACCCCCTTTTTGGATGGCGCAAGCATCCCCATATCAGGCGCACGGTTGCCTTCGGGGACCGAATCATCTCAACCTCTGGCGGGGCCTTCTCGGCAAAGACAGAGGCGCTTGGAGGGTCTAAAATGAACTTCGAGAAATTCACCGAACGGGCGCGCGGCTTCGTGCAAAGCGCGCAATCCATGGCCATCCGCGAGGGCCATCAGCAGTTTACGCCTGAGCAGGTGCTGAAGGTTCTGCTCGATGACGAGGAGGGCTTGGCCGCGGGGCTGATCGACAAATCGGGCGGCAATTCGCGCGAAGCCCTCACCTTGACGGAACTGGCCTTGTCCAAGCTGCCCAAGGTGCAGGGCTCGGGCGCGGGCCAGCTTTATCTGGCCCCGACCACGGCGCGGATTTTCGATCAGGCCGAGAAAATCGCCAAGAAAGCTGGCGACAGTTTTGTCACGGTCGAGCGGCTGTTGCTGGCGCTGGCCATGGAAAAAAGCTGCGATGCCGGCAAAATTCTGGCGCAATGCGGCACCAGTGCGCAAAAGCTGAATGCGGCGATTGAAGACTTGCGCAAGGGCCGCACCGCTGACAATGCCACCGCCGAAAACGGCTATGACGCGCTGAAGAAATATGCCCGCGACCTCACCGAGGCGGCACGGGCAGGCAAGCTCGATCCGGTGATTGGACGCGATGAGGAAATCCGCCGTTCGATCCAGGTGCTGTCGCGCCGCACCAAGAACAATCCGGTACTGATCGGCGAGCCCGGCGTTGGCAAGACGGCCATTGTCGAGGGGCTGGCTCTTCGCATCATCAATGGCGATGTGCCCGAAGCCCTGCGCGACAAGAAATTGCTGGCGCTCGATATGGGCGCGCTGATTGCTGGCGCGAAATATCGCGGCGAGTTTGAAGAGCGGTTGAAGGGCGTGCTTTCGGAAGTCACCGCGGCCGAGGGCGGGATCGTGTTGTTCATCGACGAGATGCACACGCTGATTGGCGCGGGCAAGGCTGATGGCGCGATGGACGCCTCGAACCTGCTGAAGCCGGCCTTGGCGCGCGGCGAGCTCCATTGCATCGGCGCGACCACGCTTGATGAATTCCGCAAGCATGTCGAGAAAGATGCGGCGCTGGCGCGGCGCTTCCAGCCGGTATTTGTTGCCGAACCGACGGTGGAAGACACCATCTCGATCCTGCGCGGGCTGAAAGAGAAATATGAACTGCACCATGGCGTGCGCATCAGCGATGCGGCGATTGTGGCGGCGGCGACGCTGTCTAACCGCTATATCGCCGACCGGTTCCTGCCGGACAAGGCTATTGATTTGATGGATGAGGCGGGATCGCGGCTGCGGATGCAGGTTGATTCCAAGCCCGAAGAACTTGACGAGATCGACCGGCGCATCATCCAGCTCAAAATCGAGCAGGAAGCCCTGAAGCGCGAGTCCGATGCGGCTTCCAGGGATCGGCTGGGCAAGCTTTCTGCGGAGTTGGGCAATCTGGAGGAGCAATCGGCCAGTATCACCAGCCGGTGGCGGGCCGAAAAGGACAAGCTCGGCGACGCGCAAAAGCTCAAGGAGCGGCTGGAGATTGCCCGCAACGATCTCATTCAGGCCCAGCGTAACGGCGAATACCAGCGGGCTGGCGAACTGGCCTACGGCGTCATTCCGGACCTGGAGAAGAAGCTGGCCGAAACCGAGGCCAATGGCGCGGGCACTCTGGTCGATGAGGCGGTGACAGCAGACCATATCGCGCAGGTGGTGTCGCGCTGGACTGGCGTGCCGGTTGACAAGATGCTGACCGGCGAAAAGCAGAAGCTGCTTGGCATGGAAAGCGATTTGTCACGCCGGGTTGTCGGCCAGAGCGCTGCCGTCAAGGCGGTGGCCACAGCGGTGCGCCGGGCGCGCGCCGGACTGCAAGACCCGAACCGGCCGATTGGCTCGTTCATGTTTTTGGGCCCTACGGGTGTTGGCAAGACCGAACTGACCAAAGCTTTGGCGAATTTCCTGTTCGACGATGATTCAGCGCTCGTGCGCATTGACATGTCGGAATACATGGAAAAGCACTCGGTCGCGCGGCTGATCGGCGCACCTCCCGGCTATGTCGGCTATGATGAAGGCGGCGCGCTCACCGAGGCGGTGCGGCGTCGGCCCTATCAGGTGGTGCTGTTCGACGAGATCGAGAAGGCGCATCCTGACGTGTTCAACGTGCTGTTGCAGGTGCTCGACGACGGCCGCCTGACTGACGGCCAGGGCCGCACGGTCGATTTCCGCAACGTTGTCATCATCATGACGTCGAATCTTGGATCGGAATATCTGGTCGCTCAGAAAGAGGGTGAGCCGGTAAGTGCGGTCGAAGGCGAGGTCATGGATGCCGTGCGCAGCCATTTCCGGCCTGAATTCATCAACCGTATCGACGAGATCATCCTGTTCCACCGGCTGCGCCGCGAGGATATGGGGGCGATTGTCGATATCCAGTTCACGCGTCTGGCGCGGCTGCTGGAAGATCGGAAAATCACGCTGGTGCTTGATCCCAAGGCCCGGGCCTGGCTCGCCGAAAAGGGCTATGATGCGGCCTATGGTGCCAGGCCGCTGAAGCGGGTGATCCAGAAATACGTCCAGGATGCGCTGGCGCAACGCTTGCTGGCAGGCGAGATTGCCGATGGCACGACCTTGCATGTCTCGGCGGGCTCGCAAGGCATCCTGTTTGGCGATAGCCCTGCCGCGCCCACCCCGGAAGAAACGAACGAGAAAATCGTCCGCTTTCCGAAAGGCGGGTAAGGCAGAGCCGCGCAGCGCTGATCCGGCAGGTTG
>DAICZI010000089.1 GCA_027311205.1 Beijerinckiaceae bacterium
CGCGGAGGCTGTTAAGGAGTCACGCGCCAACCAGCAGGAGGCCCTTTTCAACGTGATCATTGCCCCTGAACGTATTGCCGTCGCTGGACCCTCGATCACGGATCGCGAGGTCGAACTGGTGTCTGAAGCGGCGCGCCACGGCTGGTATGCCCGCCATTCTGAATTCAACCGCCGCTTTGAAGCCATGGTCGCGTCCTATGCCGGTGTGGCGCATGCCATCTCGGTGCCGCACGCCACGGCGGCGTTGCATCTCATTCTGGCGGCGCTTGGCATTGGGCCGGGCGATGAGGTGATCGTGCCCGATGTCACCTGGATTGCCTCGGTCGCACCCATCACTTACGTCGGGGCCGTCCCGGTACTGGTCGATATCCTTGCTGACACATGGTGCCTTGATCCCAGAGCCGTTGCGGCGGCGATCGGGCCAAAGACCAAAGCCATCCTCGGCGTCGATCTTTACGGCTCGATGTGCGACTGGCCAGCCCTGCAGCGGTTGGCTGACAAGCATGGGCTGCACCTGATCGAGGATGCGGCGGAAGCCATCGGCTCGCGCCTGCATGATCAGCCCGCAGGCAAGTTCGGGGTTGCAGCGGCCTTCAGCTTTCATGGCTCGAAGACGGTCGCAACAGGCGAAGGCGGGATGCTGGTGACTGACAGCACCGAGCTTTACCAGCGGGCTCTGGTGCTGCGCGATCATGGCCGCCCTGTTGGCGATACCTTGTTTCTCAACAGCGAAATCGGCTTCAAATATCGCATGAATGCCGTCACCGCGGCGCTGGGGATCGGGCAGATGGAGCGGGTCGATGAACTCGTGGCGCAAAAGCGCCGGATTTTCGGCTGGTATCGCGAGCGGCTTGCGGGCCACAACCACATCACGCTGAATGCCGAGCCGGAAGGCTGCATAAATTCTTTCTGGATGAGCACGGTGGTGGTTGACCCGGCGCTTGGCCTCGACAAGTTCCGGTTGATGGCCGAAATGAGCCGCCGCAACATTGACACGCGGCCGTTCTTCTCGCCGCTCTCCAGCCTGCCGGCCTTCGCCGACCGCGCCTCATCTTGCCGCTTCGTGGCACCCGATGACAGGGGCCAGGCGATTGCCCGTTATGGCATCAATCTACCGTCAGCTCAGAACATTAGCGAAGACACGGCAGATATCGTGTGCGGAGCGCTGCTCGAAGTGCTGGAAACTTCATAGAGTTCTGGTTTTTATCATGGCAAACACAAGCCGGAGACGAGAAAATGGAAATAAAAGAATATTGGTCCGAGCGAGCTGAAAAAGATAAAAAAAACCCGACGACAAATGATTTTTATCTGCGGGTTTTGGAAAGAAATACATTGGTTTCTCAATTGTTGAGACATGGTTGTAATGAAAATTCTTCCATTCTCGATGCTGGTTGTGGAGATGGCGAGAGCTTGCTGGAGTTTCACAAGAAATTTGGCTGCACGCTCACTGGTCGGGATTTTGCTGGTTCGATGATTGACTTGGCCAAGGCCAGGTTTGCTGATCAGCCTGCTGCCAGAATAGATTTGGCAGTCGGCGATGTACGCAATGTTGGCGAGTTCGCCGTGGAAAGAAAATTTGATTTCATTACGACTGATCGCTGCCTGATCAATCTCGATGACGAAGACCAGCAATACGCGGCGATTGCAGGAATTGCCAAGTCACTCAAAGAATCAGGGGTGTATTTTGCTATCGAGAATTTTATCGAGGGGCAGGAATCGCTAAATCATGCGAGATCACTTTATGAATTGCCAGAAATAAAAATTAGATGGCACAACAAGTTTTTTTCTGAGGAAAAATTTATCAAAAATGTGAAATCACTTTTTAGTTCCGTGGAAAAAATTGAATTTTCAAGTGCCTATTATTTCGCAACGCGTGTGATTTATTCAAAAATGTGCGTAGAGCAAAAAATTGAACCTGACTATATGCATCCAATTCACAAGGATAGCATAAAGCTGCCGCAATTCGGCTCGTTCAGCCCGATAAAGCTATTTGTCCTTCGTAAATGATGGATTGCAGGAGTTCATAAACCAGCCAGGCGCGAAGCAATCGCACCGGGCTTGAGCCGGATAGAGGGCATGATCCAGGGCGGCTTTTCAGCACCGCTGCCGCCTGTTAAACGTCTGTAACGAGTCGGGCGGGGGCCTGCACCAATAGTGTAGGATGGCGGCATTGCGGGTTTTGGTGACGGGTGCGTCGGGATTTGTCGGTCGCTGGGCTGTGGAGAGCCTTGTGGCGCGCGGCGTTGAGGTTCATGTTGCGTCGCGCCATCCGGGTGAGGGATCGCCGCAGATCGTCAGGCATCGGGCGGATTTGCTGGAACGTGGCGAGGCGCGGCGGATCATGGACCGCGCGCGGCCCGACATCATCCTGCATATTGCCTGGAACGTCGATCATGGAAAATTCCTGTCGGCTGAAGACAACCTCGATTGGCTGGCCGCGACGCTGGAACTTGCCAAGGCGGCGTCGGCCGTCGGAGTTGGACGTTTCGTCGGGGTCGGTACCTGTTTTGAATATTGTTGGCCCGCCGAAGGCAATTGCGATGAAGCGGCGACCCCCATTGCGCCAACCACCCTTTATGCCGTCGCCAAGGACGCGGCCCGGCGGGTGATTGACGAGATGAACCGGTTTTCTTTTGCCTGGGCGCGATTGTTCTATCTTTTTGGTCGCTTTGAGCACGAGCACCGATTGGTGGCATCGGTGGCCAGCAAGCTGGCACGTGACCAACCGGCACTTTTATCGCAGGGATTGGTTGTGCGTGATTTCATGGATACGCGCGATGCCGGGGAAGCGCTGGCGATCATGGCGCTCAGCGATGTGCGCGGGGCCGTCAATATAGCCAGCGGCATGGACGTTAGCGTTGCTGACATTGCGAAGCGTTTGGGTGAGATTTCGGGAAAATCAAGGCTCCTGAATTTCGGCGCGCTGCCAGACCGCCTTGACGAGCCGCCGCGCATCGTCGCCCAAGTGCAGCGTTTGCGCGACGAAGTGGGATTCAATTCGCCACGTTCGCTGGATCAAGGGCTTGCCGAGACCTACGAATGGTGGTTGAGGAGGGTGCCATAACAATGACAGCCTTGCCGGTGATCCGAAATTGAATTTTGCAGGCCGCGTTATCAATCGCTTGATGGGGCAATAACCGACCGGTCCAGGAATAGGGGAGTTAGGTAACGTGATGCACGAGCTTTGTCCGGTTTGCAGCGCGAGCGAAGCGCATCCTGTAAGTATCAGCCGGGGCCAGACACCTGTCCATGTCAATCGTTTCTATACTACAAAAAAAGCTGCCAAAGCTGCACAGAGGGGCACGCTCGAAATTGTGGCTTGCAAGGCCTGTGGCTTCGCGTGGAATCGCAGCTTTGACGCCAATCTGGTTGCTTATGACGGCGACTATGAAAATGATCAGACCTATTCGGCAGAATTTCATGCGCACGTCAAAGCAAGAGCCGCCGAAATTGTTGACTCCGTACCGCCTCCTGGATTGATAGACTACCTTGAAGTTGGTTGCGGGCAGGGCGGCTTTATTGGCGAAGTTGCGCAGACTGCAGCGGGTCGCTTGCGCTCGGCAGAGGGCTTTGACCCGGCTTGGCGGGGAGTTGATGCAACGGGCCCCAATGGAAGTCGTATTCACAGGGCCTATTTCACCGCCGAAAGCCTGCTGCAGCTTGGCCACGCGCCCAATGTCGTGGCTTGGCGCCACACGATTGAGCACGTGCCGCAACCCGTCGTATTTTTGCAAGCCATCAGGGCCGCGCTTGGGCCAGATTCACAAGCGCGAATATTCATTGAAACACCCTGCATCTCCTGGATATTGCAGCATCAGGCGTTCCAGGATTTGTTTTACGAGCATTGCTCGATCTTCTCGGTTCAGGCCTTGCGCTTTGCCTTGGAGGCGGCAGGCTTCGGTGAAGTGGAAGTGCGCCATGTTTTCGGGGGGCAATACCTGTGGGCTACAGGCGTCGCATCAAAAGACGTCGTGACTTCATTGCTGTCGCCCGGGGATATTTCCACCCGGGGCTTGGTTGAACAGCATATGGCAGTTCAATGGGGCGCCACCGTCGCAAAGGCACGCGAAGCCGGTCCTGTCGCAATTTGGGGTGCAGGCGGCAAGGGCGTCACTTTCGCGCTGCTTACCGACCCCGGTTCGAGCTTTTTCGATTGTGCGATTGATATCAATCCGGGAAAGCAAAACCACTATTTGGCCTGTAGCGGCCTTGAAGTGCTTTCGCCCGCTGCTGCCTCGGAGCGCAAGCTTAAGACCATTTTCGTGATGAACCCGAACTATTTGAATGAAATCAAGTTTCTAGCTGATAAGGCTGGTATTGTCGCGGAGTTGGTTCCTATCAATTGACGTGATGCCCGCAAGTTCAGTCCCCGCAAGTTCAGCCAATGACTGCACGCCGCAGCAACCGGGTCATGCGGTAGACGTGATTGTGGGCGTCTGCTAGCAGGCGCGCTTTCAGCGCCCAGCGTTCGGAGCGCGGCAGTGTCGCCTCATCAATTCGCCGGGCGCAGAATTTGACATAATCGCGAAAAATCTGGCGCTCTTGTGCGGGTGGAGCGGATTTCTGGCCGCGCACAAAGCCGGTTCGTTGCAAGAACCACGTTTCATTGGTCAGATACACCTGCGGCGCGATCAAAAACGGGTAGAGGACGGCGTGGTCATTGGCCCAGAGATAATGAAATTCCTCTTGGCTTTGACGAAAAACCGGCACGACCGCTTCACGCCGATACAGGCCATAAAACCATTGCGCCCGCACTGCGCCAAGCAACTGGCGGCGCGCGGTGGCGGCATTGCCGCTCAGTATCGGCACGCGAAACACCCGCTCTTTGCCCGACGTGACATTGAGGGTGCGGGCCTCGCAGGCGGCCAGTTGCGCATGCGGATGGGCATCGAGGCCTTTGGCCAGCACTTCGATGAAATTATCGGCAGAATAATCATCGTAAGCCCGCCAGGCAAAATAGGGGCTGTCGGACAACGTGAGGCAGCGCTCGAAATTGTCCCAGGCGGGAATGGTCTCATCAAAAGGTGCCAGCCGAAAGCGGCGGTCGTTGGCAACAAATTCCTGCGCTATGGCGCGGCTGCCATCCTTGCTGCCATTTTCGCAAATCAGCACTTCAAAATCGTCATAGGTCTGGCGTTGCAGGCAGGCCAGTCCTTCGCGCAGCAGATGCGCGCCATTATAGACCGGCATGCCTATGGTGACTTTCGGCATGTCAGAGGCTTCCGCAGGCAGCAGAGCGAAGGTGGTTGCACCAAAGCTTGTGGCGATGACCAATCCTGACAGCCATATTTCCCCCGGCACTTGCAAACCCGTAGCGCGCTTAGACCAAAGCACGCGCTTTGGCAAAAGCGATGCACAGGGCGAGTCTTCACATAACGAGCCTTCACATTTCGAGCTTTCATATGGCGAGTTTTGCAAGCGGCTTGCAAAACCCGTCGGCGACGCCTACCTCAGACACGACGAGAGCGATTTTCAGGGAGTGGCCATCCATGGCGCGGCCGGCAAAATGGTCTGACAGGGTGCTGGCGGCTTTGGCGGCCTCGCAGCGTCATGGCCTGACGCTGGAGGAGTTGCGCGCCGAGATTGGCCACCACGGCCCCGCGCCGGAATTTTCGGCGCTGTATCGGGCGGTGGAGCATCTGGTGGGGCTGGGGCTGGTGCGGCGCGTGGCTTTGCCTGGCCGTCCGTCGCGCCATGAACTCGCGGGCCATCATCATGATCATTTGCTGTGCACGTCCTGTGACCGGCTGGTGCCGGTCGGCTGTCTGGCGGCGAGGCTTGATCTTGCCGGGCTTGAGGGCGCGACCGGCTTTGCACTCTCGGCCCATGACATCGTGCTGCCGGGCCTCTGCCCTGACTGCCGGGCGGCGTCATGATCAACCTCTGGAACCCTTCGCATGTCTCGGTGTCGGTGGATCTGCTGACGGCGTTCCTGCTTGGCATCGTCCATGGTGTCACGCCCGATGAGCACACCTGGCCGATCACCTTTGCCTATGCCGTGGGGGCCTATTCGACATGGCGTGGTATGCGTGCTGGTCTGCTGTTTTCGGCAGCCTTCACCTTGCAAAGGGCGATTGCCAGCGAACTCGCCTGGGCGGGGCGCTCGCATTTCTTTCAGCTTCGGGGCTTTGCCATTGGCGTTGATCTGGTAGTCGGCGCGGTGATGGTCCTGTCGGCGCGGTTCATCGTCGCCTGCCGGACCGCGCCGCATCTGCATATTGGGCGCAGTATCAAGGTGGGACAAAGTCTCCATGATCCGCGCTGGTGGCTGCCGGCCCTGCATGGGTTCATAGCCGGCTGGGGCTTTGGCGCTTTTGCCGCCATTCTCTATGGTGTGCTGGCTCCCGCCATGCCCAATGCCTGGCTCGGCCTTGCGCCCGGCCTTGCCTTTGGCTTTGGCACCATGGTGACGCAGGTTGTCATCGGCGGGCTGGTCGGGGCCTGGGCGGCCCGCGCCAGACTGACACCCGATAACCTGCGCCAGATCGCCCTCACCAGTGCCGCGCGCACGCTGACATGGGGCGGGGCGGGCCTGATGCTGGTCGGCGTCCTCGCCATCATCGCCCCGCAATGGGCCGACCTGCACTGGGTCACAGGGCTGCACATCCACAACTTGCACACCATAAACCTGCCGATGATCCTGCTGATCATCGCCATTTTTGTGGTGGGTCTGGGCGGCTTCCTGCGCGATGCGCGCGCCTCTGCCCGCCGCGCCGCGTCAATGCCCTGAGCTACTTCTTTTTCAGAGCTCTATTTCTTTTTCAGATACTTGCTGAGTGAGGTGACGCCCGCCTTTTTCAGCACATCGCCAAGCTTGTCGTGATCGTTGAAGCC
>DAICZI010000008.1 GCA_027311205.1 Beijerinckiaceae bacterium
GATCGGGCGAGGTATCGACAAGCACCCGCGTTGCGTCGGCGCTGCCAGGGTCGCGCCAATCCACCAGGATCGAGCAGCGGCGACGGCGGTTGCGTGGATTGGCCGGATCGCAACTGCCCCAGCCACCGCCAAGGCGCGGCACGCCGCCCGATGATCCGCAGCCCAGAATGGTGATGGTGAGGCTCACGCGTTCTGCTCGGCAAGCGTCAATTTGGAAAAGCACCGCAACGTATTGGCGCGCGTCGCGCTGGCGACATGTTCCAGTGAAACACCACGCGCCTGGGCCAAAACTTTTGCAGTTTCAACAACATAACTTGGCTCGTTGGTTCTGCCGCGATGCGGCATGGGAGCCAGAAACGGCGCATCGGTTTCCACCAGCAGCCGGTCTTCGGGCACAGTGCGGGCAATGGCGCGCAATTGTTCAGCGCTTTTGAAGGTCAGCACGCCGGAAAAGGATATGAACAGGCCCAACGCAACGCCGGTTTCAGCCAGGGCAGGCGAGGCGGTGAAGCAATGCAAAATGGCACCAAACCGCCCCTGCCCCATCTCATCGCGCAGGATCGCCGCCATGTCATCATCGGCGTCGCGGCTGTGAATGACCAAAGGCAGGCCGGATTGGCGCGCGGCGGCAATATGGTTGCGAAACACCCGGGCGGCCTGGTCGCGCGGGCATTTGTCATAGTGATAATCGAGCCCCGCCTCGCCAATGGCAACGCATTTGGGGTGCTGCGCGAGGCTCACCAGCGTTGCCGTCGCAACTTCCGGCTCATCCATGACATAATTGGGATGGGTGCCGATGGTGAAGCTCACCTCGGCATGGGCTTCAGCCAAAGCCCTGTAGCGCTCATAATGGCGCACGCCGGTCGAGATGGTGATGAGGTGATCGACACCCGCCTGCCCTGCCCGCGCCAGCACACCGGGCAAATCAGCGTAGAGCTCAGGGAAATCGAGGTGGCAATGGCTGTCGATCAGGCTCACGCCACGCTCTCCGGCTCGCTTTGCCGCGGAAACAGCGCGACGGGTGGCGGCAACGGCGTTCCCGGCGCGACGCTCACGTCATAATCAGCAAAATTGCGATGCTCGGGCGCAACGCCAAGGCCGTCGAGCAAGAGCGCCATGGTCTGCGGCATCACCGGCTGCAACAGCAGCGCCACCTGGCGCAGCACGTCTGCCGTGAGCGCCAGCACATGCGCCATGCGCGCTGGATCGCTCTTGCGCAGCAGCCACGGGGCCGCATTGGCAAAATGGCGGTTGGTCTCGCTAATCACTTTCCAGATTTCCGCAAGCATCTGGTGGGGCTGATATTGCGCCATGGCAGCGCGGCTAAGCGGCAGCAGCGCCGCTGTGGCGGCGAGCAAGGCGGCGTCGCTTTCCGACAGCGCCAGCATGGCCGGCATTTTGCCGTCACAGTTTTTGGCGATCATCGACAGCGAGCGCTGCGCCAGATTGCCGAGATCATTGGCAAGGTCAGCATTCTTGCGGGCGATGATGGCATCATCGGCATAGGAGCCGTCCTGGCCGAAAATCACCTCGCGCAGCAGAAAATAGCGCAAGGGATCAACGCCATAGCGCGCCGCCATGCTCATCGGATCAATGACATTGCCGACCGATTTCGACATTTTCTCGCCGCGGTTGAACAAAAACCCGTGCACGACAATCTGGCGTGGCAAGGCCAGCCCCGCCGACATAAGGAAGGCTGGCCAGTAAATCGCGTGAAAGCGCGTAATGTCCTTGCCGATGACATGGGCGGCAGCGGGCCAGAAGCGGGCATGCGCGGCCTGCGGATCGGGGTAGCCGGTCGCCGTCAGATAATTGGTCAGTGCATCGACCCAGACATACATGACATGGGCCGGGTCGCCGTGCACCGGAATGCCCCAGTCAAAGGTGGTGCGGCTGACCGAGAAATCCTTCAGGCCGCGTTTGACAAAGGCCATGATTTCATTGCGATAGGGGCTCGGCGTGATGAAATCCGGATGGCTTTCATAATGCGCCAGCAGGCGTTCGCCAAAGGCCGAAAGCCGGAAGAAATAGCTCGCCTCCTCCACCCATTCGACCGGCGCGCCGTCTTTGGTGTGTTTGGCGCCTGCGGCATCGCTGAGGAGTTCAGCCTCGTCAAAAAACGCCTCGTCGCGCACCGAATACCAACCGGCATAGTTCGAGAGGTAGATGTCACCCCGCGCCGCCATGGCTTCCCAAATGGCGGTGGCCGTGGCGCGGTGGCGCGGCTCGGTGGTGCGCACGACATCATCGGCGCGCGCGTTCAGCGCTTCGCCCATGGCGGCAAATTTCCCGGCGATCACGTCGGCGAAGGCTTGCGGCGTCATGGCGTGCGCCGCCGCCGTGCGCTGCATTTTTTGCCCGTGCTCATCCATGCCGGTCACAAACAGCACATCGCGGCCATCCAGCCGCTGAAAGCGCGCGAAGGCGTCGGTGGCAATCCGCTCATAGGCATGGCCAAAATGCGGCTCACCGTTGGCATAAGGAATGGCCGTGGAAATCAGATAGGGGGAAAGATCGGGCATGACATCCTGAGGTCTGGGAACCCCTACCCTCTAACAAAGCCGACGCCTTGCGGCAACGCCGCTTTTGCAACGTCCCTAAGAGCCTGACTTGAAATTGGCTGACCGGCCTCGCGGTCTCTGCTTCCTCAGTTGCAACAACTAGAGGAGATTGGCGATGCCCTGGAACTGGAGGCCGGGGCGCGCTGATCGGGGCGCCGACGGTGGTCGGAGCCGGCAGCCCTCGTGGTCTCGACGCGTGCAAGAAGCTCGGACAGTGGGATTATCAGGGCGATGAAGCTCGGCGCGCAGCTTTCGAGGCGAACCGCATTTCCATCGCCATCTTCAAGCGAACTGACAAAAGGTTGAAAGGATTTAGCGTGCTGCCGGCACGCTGGGTTGTCGAGCGAACGCCCGGCTGGATCAAGCGCGCGCGCCGTCAGGCAAAAGCCTTCGAGGCGACCATCGAATTCGCTCGCGTGTGGCGGCTATTGGCCTCGGCTTCCCTTCTCATGCGAAGGATGCCGAGGCTGAAAATCGGTCAGATTTGAAATTCGCGTCGGCTTCTTAGCCGCGGCACACGTCGGGCACGTGGAAACAGTCACTGCCCCTAGGGCCGCACTTGGGCGAAAACCATATCATCGCGCCGACGGATGTCTGGATCAACCGGAAAGAAACGGTCAAAACTTGTAGCTTAGCGATGCCAGAACCGTATTGGTGCTAGGCCGAAGCGTATTAGGCCCGCCATACACAAACTGTTTCTTCGGATAAGACGCGTAAGCATAATCAAGAGCGATGATCCAGTTATCGGTAAGCGCATAATCAATGCCAGCACCCACGGTCCAGCCGGTGTAGGTTGCACTCTTTGAAGTGGAGCCAGAGTAATGCAAGTCGTCGAGATTAGCAAAAGCAACACCACCTTTGATGTAAGGCATGAAACGATCGAACGCATAACCAAGCTTGGCGACGACATCGCCCTGGAAATTTTCCTTGACGGTGTAGGTTTCACCGCCCCCACCACCAGTGAGATGGGTGCTGTTGTTGAAGACGAACGTGCCAGCAGCTTCGAGGCCTACGACAACATTAGATGGCATCTGATAATTGTAGCCAGCCTTGCCGCCGATGGCGAATGCGGTCGAAGACAATGTGAAATTGGACGGATAGCCTGGGATCACATCATTTGTGGCGAGAGCATTGAATCCGGCATCAGCACCGACGTAGAACCCGGTCCAGGAAAATGCCGGCGCGGAAACTGGAGCCGGAGGAGCGCCCTTGTAAACTGGACCAGGCAAATCCGCAGCGAAGGCACTCCCGACTAACAGCGAAGTCGCCATGACGGCGGCGATCAAGAATGTTTTCTGCATGAAACCCTCCAAAGCGCTTGCGACCAGGATCCAGGCGCGCACCCACACTGCTGCTTCTAAATTCCCTAACGGAAGCCGGGTCAATACAATGCACCCAACAGGTACGCGTCAGTTTGCGATTTCCAATACGATGTGGCATTTTCGCAACATTGTTGGAAGCTTGATCCTTGCCTATCCGGGTGAGAGCCTGACCTGAAATTGGTTGACCAGCCTCGCGGCCCCTGATTGGCCGTCAGGGCGCGTCGACGGCGGTTGAAGTCGGCAGCCAGTCGGTCAGGAAATTGGTGTCGGCTTTCCTTCTCATCCGCAGGCTGCCGAGGCCGAAAGCCGGTCAGCACTGAAATTTGCAACGTGCCTAAGGCGAGGTCGCCGCCACCAGATCCCGGAACATCCCCATCAGCAGCGCACGCCGATCCAGATTGAGCGCCTCGCTCTGGCCAGCAGCTTGCGCCATGCTGGATTTGGCGCTTGCCAGGGCATTGAGCCTTGCGAGCGAAAGCCCGCCTGCGACCCCTTCCCGCAGCTTTGTGCCAAGACAGGCCTCCAACCCCGCAAGCATCCGCGCGAAAGCGCGCTCCTGCCCGGCGCGCGCCACCAGATCGGCGAGCGCGTGAATGTCGCGCCAGTCCGGCTGCGGCAAGCTTGCCAGAAGGCGGGCAAGCTGCGCGTCGAGGCTGCGATTGGCTTCATCGAGCCGCTCCAGCCCCTCGCGCACCGAGCCCTGAG
This sequence comes from Beijerinckiaceae bacterium, assembly GCA_027311205.1. Classification (GTDB taxonomy): domain Bacteria; phylum Pseudomonadota; class Alphaproteobacteria; order Rhizobiales; family Beijerinckiaceae; genus REEB77. Next base: position 4,589 of record DAICZI010000008.1, read on the forward strand.
CCCCAGCCGCAGCGGCGGCAAGGGTCGCCCCGGCGATGTCGGGCCGCAGGCCGTGCAGCACTTGCGCCAAAGCGGGCGCATCCAGCGGCGCAAGGTCGATGCGCTGGCAGCGCGAACGCAAGGTCGCCAGCAATCGGCCGGGCCGATGCGCAATGATCAAAAACAGCGCGTTGGCGGGCGGCTCCTCGATGAGTTTCAACAAGGCGTTGGCCCCGCTGCGGTTCAGATCATCGGCGGCATCGACAATTGCAATTCGCCAGCGGGTCTCGGCCGGCGCGAGGTGGAATTTGTCGATGATCCGGCGCACGTCATCAATGCGGATTTCGGTATAATGCTTTTTGGTTTTGTCATTCCATTCGCGGCGCAGCACACTGACGTCGCCGTGGCTGCCATGGGCGACCCGCAAGGCAACCGGATGGTCAGGTGGCAGGCCCAGATCGCGCTTCCCACGGGCTTCCGGGCTGTCGACATCGGGATGCGCCAGCAGGAATTTTGCCAGTCGCCAGGCCAAAGTTGCCTTGCCAATGCCCTCCTGCCCGCAGATCAGCAAGGCATGCGGCAGACGCCCTGCCCGCCAGGCGTTGAGCAGGGCCGATTCGGCTGCGCCATGGCCGACAAGGCTCTGCGTCGCCCGTGGCGCGGGGCAAGTACCGGCACGGTCGCTGTCGGGTGGGTTGCTATCAGCGGCGCTCATGAAGGCTCCAGTATGACTTTGTCCACGGTGCCTTGCTGTATCCTTCGCCATTTTTCCAGGCGCAACCGCGAAAACAGCCGCTGGGCAATCAAAGTCTCGATCTGCCGCGAAACCGCCGCCGCATCGCCGGAGGCATCAATCAGGACGCAGCGATCCGTCGCTTTGGCGGCAACTTCGCGAAAGCCATCCCGAATGCGCTGGTAGCGGGCAATATCGCCAGCCTCGAACCGGTCGGCCTGCGCCGTGCCGCGCCGCAGCGCCGCGCGCTTCATGGCAATCACGGGATCCACATCCAGCACCAGCGTCAAGTTCGGGCGCATGGTGCCGAGCGCCACGGATTCCAGCAAATCGAGCAAGTGCGGATCAAGCCCATCGACCAGCCCCTGATAAACTCGCGTTGAATCAATAAAACGATCGCACACCACCCACGCACCCGCTGCCAGCGCGGGCAGGATTTTTTCATCAAGATGGATAATGCGGGCAGCGGCAAACAGCACCGCTTCAGCCTGCGGCCCGAGATGTCGGAACTGGCCCGCAAGCAGTGACTGGCGCAGCGCTTCCGCCGCAGGCGTGCCGCCCGGTTCGCGGGTCATCACCACCTCAATGCCGACGGCTTCCAGCATGTGCTGAATGGCGGCCATCTGGGTGGATTTACCTGCGCCTTCGCCGCCTTCCAGCGTGATCAGACGCCCAGGGCGGCGACGGCGCGGCGCCGTCGGCTCGGCTGCCGCTGTGAGATTTTCGGCACTCACAGCCGGAAAATATATTTGCGAATGAGATCGGTGGCGAGTTCTTGGGCCGCATCCAGGGCCCGGCGCTGCAAACTGCCCGTTTTCACGCTGTCAGTGGTCTCCAGCGGAAAGCTCGCCAACACCTTGCCATCGCGCAAAACCGCCAGACTGGCGACATTCGCGCCTTTTTTCACAGGGGCCATAAGGGGCCCCTGATAGCGGATTTCGCCAGTGATCGGATCATCGCTGCCGCGCGGCACCAGCAGCTTGATCGGCGTTGCCGACGCCAAATTCACAGTGCCGGTTGCGCCGCCATAGACCTGCGCCGAACCGACAATGCTGCCCGCCTTGAACAATTGCCGCGATTGAAAGGATCGAAAGCCCCATTCCAGCAATTTGCGCGCTTCATCACCCCGCGCCGCCGCAGTCTTCAGACCATTGACCACCACAATCAGCCTTTCGCCGTTCTGCACTGCCGAACCGATCAGGCCAAATCCAGACCCCTTGGTGAAACCGGTTTTGACGCCGTCAGCGCCAATGTTCATGAACAGCAGTGGGTTACGGTTGCGCTGGGTGATTTTGTTCCAGGTGAACTGCTTTTCGGCGCAATAGGCATAGAGATCAGGATAGGTCTGGATGATGTGGTCGGTCAGCAGCGCCATTTCGCGCGCCGTCACTTTATGATCCGGTTCCGGATCACCCCAGGCATTGTCAAAATGCGACTTGACCATCCCGAGCGCCTTGGCGCGCTTGTTCATCAGGGTCGCAAATGCTTCTTCTGATCCGGAAATGCCTTCGGCCAGCGCAATGGCGGCATCATTGCCGGATTGGACGAGCAGGCCCTGCAATAAATCCGAAATAGCGACCTGACTATGCAGGTTGGCAAACATGGTCGAGCCGCCTGAGCGTGCGCCGCCCTCGCGCCAGGCCCGCTCGGATATGGTGAATTTATCTGTGAGCTGCAGACGATGTTGCGCCAGTTCCTCAAACACCACTTCAGCCGTCATCAGCTTGGTGGTGGAGGCGGGATCCATCATCGTATCCGCCTGTTTGGCATAGAGAACAGTGCGGGTGTCAGCATCCATCAAAAAAGCGTAGGGGGCAGCCGTTTGAAACGCTTGCGCTCGGGCGACACCCGACCATGCTGCTGTCAGCGGGAGGGCAAGCCCGGCCGCGACCAGATATGTCACGACCGAAGCAGGGCGAGCTTCCCTCTTCGTGCCCGTTGCCAACCGCGCCATTTGCCTGCTGCCTCACCATGAACCGGCAGTCATTTTGCCCTGTCGAAGCGCAAAAATCAACGTCGTCAGAACAGCTGGTTCAACGCCGAGGGCGATGAAAATGCGCGCACTCGCAATGGCGGCAAATCAGACGAAATCAAGCCGTTGGGCGGCCATGATAGCTTACTGGTTCAGACCCGCTGTCAATTTCATCGGCCCGGATTTTACAAAATGGTCGCTGAGGCCAATGGGCGAACTGTCATAGAAGCTGACATCCTCGACATGCGGCTTGCGCGCCGAATGCACCGCAACACGCGCGTCCGGGTGATGCTGCTGCACGGGTGCGGAAATCTGATAGGGCCGGATCGGCGGCAGGGGCACGTGCGTCAAAGCCAGGCCGTTCGCAGTGCTCGTTCTGGCTGCGCCCAGATCAGCCATCGCCATCGTCTCGCTCTGATGGCGCGCTGGATTGGAGGCGAGCATGGTTCCAGCCGGAAGCATCGAGCCGCCCAAAGTGGCGGGTTCCCCGTCGGTGCGCAAGCTGGCCATCAGCATTTTGGTGTCGTGACCGCCCAAAGGCGCAGGCGCGACATATTGCACCCTGACATGCCCCGTTCCGGCATTGATGAAGCCCAGCAGAACTGCGACATTCTTAGAGACATCCATGATGCGGCCCTTGGCATAGGGGCCGCGATCATTGACGCGCACGATGATCGACCTTTTGTTGGCGAGATTCGTGACGCGGGCATAGCTGGGCAAAGGCATGGTCTTGTTGGCGGCGGTGATGGCGTTCATATTGAACACTTCGCCGTTGGCAGTGCGCCGACCATGAAAGTCCGCGCCATACCAGGACGCCATGCCCACCGCATCATATTTTTTGGTTGAGGGATAGTAGGTGTGGCCAGCGACGGTATAGGGCCGTCCGACAAAATAACGCCCGCCGCCCGTGTGGATCTTCTGGCCAGCCAGCGCCACACGCGGCGAGGCCACAACGCCATATTTGGGATCGACCTGCGGGCGTGACGAGAGGGCCAGATTTTGGTGTGGCGCCTGGGCACAACCTGCCATCAAGGCGGCCACGCCGCCGAGCATGGAGAACGTGACCGTGGAGCGCATGAGCCGCGAGGAGAAGGGTGGAACAGCGCCTTTTTCGGCACAAACCCCGACATCTCCAGCCTTGAGCTGGAAGCTCTCATGCAAGCAAGGCATTCACTCATCCCTCTAAAAAAACTCAAACACGACCAAGGCCCGCAACCACAGGCCTCCAACCGACACACAAGAAGACGTCCCTACCCCGCTGTAATCCCAAAACGAGCGCAAATTCCCAAAAAAAGAATCAGGAAAGCGTCGCAATTCGGCAACATGGATAACGCAATATGGCCTTTTTGTCCCGCATCCTTTGGTCGCATGGTGGGCAACGGCGTGAGCCAGCCACCAACTAAGGGCAAAATGTCCCCAAATTATTAAGCTATCGTGAACGAAATGCGCGGGCCGTAGCCAGGATCTCCGCGCGGCCAGAGCAGAACCGTTGCAATCAACGGCGGCTCATGGCAGAAGCGTCACGCCGGAGGGGTGGTCGAGTGGTTTAAGGCAGCGGTCTTGAAAACCGCCGTGGGTGCAAGCCCACCGTGAGTTCGAATCTCACCCCCTCCGCCATATCAGAACAGAACTGCGAACGCCGCAAGTGGCCGATTTTTCGCCCGAAATGGCGGCGAGCGTTATGAGCAAATCGCGCGTCGTGAGCCTTGAGCGCTTGGCTAGCCCTCGCCGGGCCAATGGCAGTCGGTCAAGGCCGCGAGTCGCGAAGCGGTGGCGCGTCCCGCGACAGCCTTGAGGGACTGGCGTTGATCCGGCCTCTTCGCGCCAAGCGGTCTTGCTCTCGTCTCGGCAAATATGGACGGATGGCGCTTGGATCGTTGATGGAATTGATGTGGTGGGCGAAACGTATGGCAAGGGTGACTCTGAGACGACTCAAAAACTCAAAACACTCCAACCACATGCACCCAGCCGACGGCGGTGCTTTTACCATGCCGTCCAAATCGAGCGCCTAACGTCTGCTCCACGCTATGATATTTCCCGATTCCCAAACAGTGCACGGCACGGCAGTCCGCATGCGGTTCATGCGCGCGCCGATTGCTCATCGCTGCATTGGTCATCGACAGCCGAACCGTTGTGCGCCTACTGCAAACAGTGCGTTCGACCGGCGACACGGAGGACAATTGGAGGGCATTCTGTGCGTCGCCTTTCGTCGGACTTTCATTTAATAACATACGCAAGTCGGACAATTGAGTAAATTTGATCCCCCAAGCTTGAGCGCTCCTTCTTCGAAGTCTATCACCTTCTTCGGGAGGCCGTGGCAACGTAGCATCGGCATGGTGACAGGAGTGGAAAGTTGACGCAACAACTTCTCGGTTGGTGGCTCTTCGATACGGACCAGGCCCAGATCATTCATGCCACTACAGGGCAGATCCTGCGCTCCACCGGTCATCCGAAATCCCGCCCCGGCCTCACGGAGTCTGGGAACCGCATCTGGATGTCATTCGAATATCGTGATCGGGATATTCGCCTCCCGCTTGTCATCGAGTGGCGCAACCTTCCCTCACCTGTCGGCGGCCGCCCCATTGTGTGGCGTGTCGACTACATCCGTTCGGCGATGCTTTGGCGCGCCGAGGCGAATTCTCCGCTGGCATTTCCTCCCTACGGCGTATGGCGGCGTGTGGATGATTTTCTCACTAATGCGCTTGCCTGCTGGCCCACGCACGCGCAGACCGGTGCCAAGCCGGGACGGATCGCCTTCAACGGCGGATGGCTAAACGGGAACTGGACTAGCGCGTTCTACCGATCCGTTTGGGCGTCCACGCCGCTTGCTGGGTCGACCGACGCATTCCAGAGCGCCGCCATGGAACCGCTCACCGCGAACCCGCCAACGCCTTGGCGACTGTTGCCGCCGGTTCTCCCCGAAAGGCTGCCTTGGAGAGCCGGCGAGACAGACCTATGGTCCGAGGCTCGGCCGGCCATAGAAGGAAGGTCTTATCTGGGCACCTACGACGGCAGCCGCCTGATTGTGGCGCTGGCAAAGGCGGCGAGCATGCGTTTAAACCTGAAAGGACTTTCCCGTCTCTTCTATGCCGATGAGACCATCCTCAGTGACATCTCCCTTGCAGGCATATGGGATCACCGGTGCAAGGAGCTGCCAATTTGGGCGGTGGGCCTTGACATCGGACGGCGTGACTCGCCCCTCGGTCTTTTCGATCGTACAAAGATGGAAAAGATTTTGCCGCTTGTCCCAAACACCGAGTTGCCAGGAGGCAATGTCAGCCGCGCGCAACACACGCCATACGCCGCCCAGCGACGGCTCGCCCATGCCTGCGTGGATGCATGGCTTTCGCAGTCCGATACATCCTGGTCATACGATGAAACGTCAGAACGGCTCGAAGCAGGGTCGATGCCGGCAGCGATGGTTTCCATCTCCTGGCCGCTTGCCGGCTGCGTCATGCCCTCCAAGCTCGAAGCGTTGGCGTCGCTCGACCCACAGATCGGCGGCAAGCCCAACCCGCTTAGATTCATGTTCGATGAAGAGAATGACGGTATCCAACGCGGATCTTCCTCGTTCATCACCATGGGCTTCTGGCGGTTCGACCCGACCACGCGCAGCCTCGTCAATGTTCTCTCGGGTCAGCGCCTCCGTTTGCGGGAACGCATCAACCAGGCGGAGACGGGCGACCAGCCGATCGTGAGAAGCGGCAGGATCTGGTGGTTCCAATATGAAGACGGCGAGCTTTCCTATCCGCTCGTCGTATTGTCCCAAGCCGCTGCGGCGAGGGGCAATCTACAGTTCACCTGGGTGGTGGATCATGAGCAGTCGAAGGCTCTCTGGCAGCAAGAGGGTGGGCGTGACCTGCCGCCCTTCGGCCTTTGGCAGCGGGTAAACGAATACGCCACCGACGCGTTGTTGTGCTGGCCGGAGTGCGCGGAGACCGGGCCGCAGCCATACAGGATCATCAGCGCCGCCGGATGGTTCAATGGGAGTTGGTCAACAGCGATCCGACGCCAGCGCGATCGTGGTCTGGATCACTCATTCTTCGAACGACAGGCACCGGAGGAACCGTTCCTGCAAGATGTTCGGGCTCCTGCGCAGTTTTGGCACTTCGTTGATGCATCGCGGGCCGCGCCCATTGCTTCGCTCGCTCATGTACGGCAACTCGAGCCGCATCGGCTCTACCTGCCGGCCGACGCGGCGCTTACCGGCTTTGAGATGGAGATGCCTAACCTCCGCCGCGACGATGGCCGTGCCGTCATGTTTCCGGCTGGTCTGCGTAGCGGGCTGCATCGGGGCGAGGATTATGATCCCGGGGCGTACTTTCTTTATGCTGATGAAGACATATTCTTTTGCGTGCGCGGAAGCGAGTTCGGCGGCTGGGGGGCGCTGCCCTCAAAATGGACGTTTAAGCTTGGTGAACCATTCCGGATTGGCTTGCGCCATCTCGAACGGTTCGACGCCTCCCAGGCCGACGGTGTCCCCGCTGCCTATTTTTGGCGAAAGATTGCGCCGGAAAGCCCACCAATCAGATTCCTGCCGGAAGCAAGCGGGGGGATCCCCTCACCCGCCGTCGCCCAGATGGTCACTGCCGCGCTCATTGATGGCTGGCTTGCCTGGACGGGCACGTCCAAGCGGTTGCTTGACGATCCCGAGCATCTGCAGAAACTCGGCAAGAAGGCCGAGGTGCCGCCGTTGGAGCGGAGCGGTATTGACCTTGGGCGGAAGTCCAGGGTTAGGGTCGAAGGCGGTTATGTCGGCGGTCGCTTCAACACCAGTGCGGCCACGACCGCCTGGCTGGAGGCGATCCCATCGACCCCAGGAAACGGATATGGCGCTGATTCCTAGGATTGTTCGGCCCAGCACCAGATCGTCGGCAGTCATGCATCCTGCCGTTCCGGCGTACTTTGGGCTCCGGTTTCAAATGGCCACAGCGTAGACATAGTGCTCATCATCGTCGGTCGTGGCCCGCCAAGCAAAATCATACGCGCGTGTCAGGCACGCGGTTTTGCCGACGCCGTCAGACCAGCCTCACCCCGCCACCGGCGTTTCCGGAAAGCTCAATTGTTCGCGGGCGCGCCATTCGCTGGTCACGTAGTTGAGGATCACCGATTTGCGCACGCCCTTGATGGGGCGCTTTTCGAAGCCGTGCCAGGTGTTGGAGCCGGGCACAAACACCATGGCGCTGTTGGGGATGAAGGGTGAGCGGCCAAAATGGGTCTCGTGGTCGCGGTAGATGTCAGTGCCCAGTTGATCGTGGCCCTCAAGCGTCGAGAGATAAATCAGGCAGGTGAATTTCTTGACGCCGAGATCGGTGTGCGGCTCCAGCCAGAAGCCATCAATATCCTGCGCATATTCCAGCCGCAGATAGGTGCCGCCGAGCGCCACGTCAAAAGCCTGTTCGAGCGTGGCGATGGTGTCACGGCTTTGCAGCGCCTGCGCCGTTGCGGCCATGACGGGATATTTGGCCATGGCCTCAGCGTCGAAATACGAACGGGTGTCATTGTGCAATTCGCGCTTGCCCGAGATGCCGCCGAGCGAGGGAGCCTTGAACGGCAATTCATTGAGCGCCTGCGCCACATCGGCAGGAAGGAGTTCGCTCATCAAAAAATGCCGATAGGGCTCATCAAACACGCTGGCATTGCGGGCGCTGGCGCAAAAGGTTGCGGCTATGGCGTTGGCAGTGTAGGGCATGGCGGCTCCAATGGGGCAATTGCAACGTCCTAACCGCCCGTTAAGCCTACTGCAAGGCGTTTCGTTCATAAGTGCGCCGCGTTGGGCGACCGAACGGGTGCCTTTTTGATTTCAGGGATTACTGATGACGATGAATGCCCCAGCTTTGGCTGCGACAGACCAAAAGGCTAATTTCAAGGCGAATTTTCTGAACGCGCTGAAGAATCTCGACGACATCGTCACCGCCCGCCCCTGGCTGGTGCTGGTGGCCATGGTGCCGCTCTGGACGCTTTACGCCATTGTTTCAAATGGTGCCTCTGACATCGCCACGGATACGGTTGAGGCCTATAGCTGGGGTCGGCAGATGATGTGGGGCTATTACAAGCATCCACCATTCTGGTCCTGGGTTGCCCATGGCTGGTTTGTCATTTTCCCGGTCGCCACATGGAGCGCCTATCTGCTGTCGACCGTCAATGTGGTGGCGGGGCTTTATTTTGTGCGCCGCATCGCGGCCTATTTCCTGCCCGACAGAGCGTCGCAATGGTCAGCGACGCTCGTATTGGCGCTGATGCCGGTCTATACGTTCTTGACCATGATCTTCAACGCCAACACCATCCAGCTCTCGGTCTGGCCGGCGGCGGCGTGGGCGTTTCTGGCCATGATGGAAAAGCTTGAGCCCCGGCGCGCAGCGCTGGCGGGCCTGTTGATGGCCTTAACCCTGCTTTCGAAATACAATGCCCTGTTGTTTCTTGCCTGCCTGTTTGCCGCCTCGATCGTCCATCCCAATGCCCGGAAATTCTGGCGCTCAAGCCTGCCGTTTTATGCAGCGCTTGGCTTTTTGCCGCTCACATTGATGCATCTGTGGTGGCTGATCCAGAATAATTTCATGCCGTTTCATTATTTCCACAACGAGGAATTGTATCCTTTCTCGCGCTCGATCCCGAGCGGCATTGCCTTCATCATCGCCATGGTGCTCTACACCCTGCCTGCCCTGCTGGCGCTGGTGGTGGCGGGCCGCACCTTGCGCGTCTCCTGGCCCAAACTGGCCATGATGCCGGTGCTGGCGATCCTGACCTTTGGCCCGACGGCGGAAAGTGCTCTTGCCTGCGCGGCGTTGCAAACCAAATGCTCGGGGCTTTGGGGGATGCAGAACCTGTTCACGGTGCCGATTTTCGTCATTGCGCTGCTGCCAGCCTTTGTCGGCGCGGTGGCCTTGCGGCGGATCTGGCGCATCAATGCAG
>DAICZI010000090.1:0-2351 GCA_027311205.1 Beijerinckiaceae bacterium
AATCGGTGACGTCCATCTTGATGATGTCGGGCGCATAGCCCTTGGCCTTCATCGCGTCGCGGCCTTCTTCGGCAGTGCCCATATCGGAATCGGCGATGATGACATGCGCGCCAGCTTCCGACAGCGCCTCGACGCAGGCAAGGCCAATGCCACGCCCGCCGCCGGTGACCACGGCCTTGCGGCCCTTGACCTTGAATTTCTTCATATACATGGGTTTTGCTCCTTGCTTCAGCTCATCCAATTGCCGCCATCGACGTTCAACGTCTGGGCGACAACGTAATCACTTTCGTTCGATGCCAAAAACACGGCGGCACCGACATGATCCTCCGGGCGGCCCATGCGCCCGAACGGCACGGCCTCACCCACCAGCCGCTTTTTCTCGCCGAGCGGGCGGTGCTCATATTTGGCAAACAAGGCATCGACCTCCGCCCACATCGGCGTATCGACTACGCCCGGCGCGATGCCGTTGACATTGATGCGATCCTTGATCAGCGCGAGGCCCGCCGATTGGGTGAGCGAAATCACCGCCGCCTTGCTGGCGCAATAGGTCGCAACCAAAGCTTCGCCGCGCCGCCCGGCCTGCGAGGCCATGTTGATGATTTTGCCGCCCTTGCCGCGCGCCACCATCGCCTGTGCGCAGGCTTGCAGCATGAACAGCAGGCCTTTGACATTGACCGCGAAAATCTTGTCGTAGCTTTTTTCGGTGATGTCGAGCAGCGGCCCCATGTCGAAAATCGCGGCATTATTGACCAGAATATCGATGCCGCCCCAGCTTGCCAGGCAGGCCTCGATGGTGGCGTGGCGGGATGTTGCCGATGTGATATCGAGATGCACCGCCATGGCCTGTGGCCCGAGGGATGCGGCGGTCTGGCGGGCCGCTTCATGCGAAATGTCGGCAATGGCGACGCGCGCGCCCTCTTTGACGTAGGCTGCGGCTATTGCCGCGCCGATGCCACCGGCAGCTCCGGTGATGATAGCGGTTTTTCCCTGCAATCTCATGGCTTGAACGCCTCTCCATCGGGTTTGAAACGGTGCAGGCGGGCGGGGTCGGGGGTGAGGAAGAGCGTATCACCCGGCTTGGCCCCAAGGTCGCCTTCGGCGCGGACCGTCAACTGGCCGACACCATCAACATCGACATAAAGGAAAGTGTCGCTGCCCAGCCGCTCGACGATGCTGACGCGGGCCTGCCACTCACCCGCGTCCCGTGTAATTTTGATGTGTTCGGGGCGGATGCCGATGGTCGGCGCGCCGTGTTTTTGTGCCTTGTCACCCTCAATGATGTTCATGGTCGGCGAACCGATAAATTTCGCGACAAACAGGTTTCTGGGGTTCTCGTAAAGCTCCATCGGCGCACCGGCCTGCTCGATATTGCCGCGATTGAGCACAACGATGATGTCGGCCATGGTCATGGCCTCGACCTGATCATGCGTGACATAGATCATCGTGGTTTTCAGAGACTGGTGCAGCCTTGTGATCTCAAGGCGCATCTGCACGCGCAGAGCGGCATCCAGGTTGGAGAGCGGCTCGTCAAACAGGAAGGCTTTGGGCTCACGCACAATGGCGCGGCCAATGGCGACGCGCTGGCGTTGGCCACCGGAGAGCTGGCCCGGTCGGCGCGCCAGATAGTCCGTGAGATTGAGCATTTTGGCCGCATAGGCGACCTTTTTTGCAATTTCCGGCTTCGGCATACCGGCCATTTTCAAGCCAAAGCCAATATTGTTGGCGACGGTCATGTGCGGATAAAGCGCGTAGGATTGGAACACCATCGAGAGGCCGCGCTTGGCGGGCGCAAAATCGGTCACATCCTGATCATCGATCAAGATGCGTCCGTCGCTGAGGTCTTCGAGCCCGGCGATCAGCCGCAACAGCGTGGATTTTCCGCAGCCTGACGGGCCGACGAACACCACGAACGAGCCGTCAGGGATTTCGAGGTCAACACCGGGGATGACCACAATTTCGGCGAAGGTTTTGCGGACGCCGCGCAGATTGATTTTACCCATGGCAGACTTTTCCTGTGTGTTGGCGCCGACTACTTGACCGCGCCGAAGGTGAGGCCACGCACGAGCTGGCGCTGGCTGAACCAGCCCAGCAGCACAATCGGGGCAACCGCCAGGGTCGAGGCAGCGGAGAGTTTGGCCCAGAACAATCCTTCCGGGCTTGAATATGAAGCGATGAAGGCCGTGAGCGGTGCGGCGTGGATGTTGGTGACATTCAGGCTCCAGAACGTCTCGTTCCAGCTTAGAATGATGTTGAGGAGCACCGTTGACGCGATGCCCGGCACCGCCATCGGCGCCAGGACATAGACGATTTCCTTCCAGCGCGACGCGCCATCCATGCGCGAGGCCTCAAGG
>DAICZI010000090.1:2361-6760 GCA_027311205.1 Beijerinckiaceae bacterium
GCGGGATCTCCTTGAAATAGGTGTAAAGCATCCAGATCATGATCGGCAGATTGCTCAGGAACAAGATCATGATCAGGCCGGTGAACGTGTCGAGCAGATGCAGTTTCAGCAAAATCAAATAAATCGGCACCAGCACGCCGACAGCGGGCATCATCTTGGTTGACAGCATCCACAAGAGGATTTGCTTGGTGTTCTTGGTTGGCGCGAAAGCGAAAGCATAGGCCGCCGGAATCCCGACAATCAGCCCGGCTATGGTGGAGCCAAATGACAGCACAATGGAATTGAAGGCAAAGCCCCAATAATTATTGCGCGCCTGCACGGCAATGTAATTGGCAAAAGTCCAGTGAAAGAACAGGAATTTCGGCGGCAGCGCGATGGCATCGGCCTCGGATTTGAAGCTGGTGATCACCATCCACAGAATGGGGAAAAACAGCATCAGGGCGAAGACATAGGCGATGAAAGTCATCACCATGCGCCGGGACGTTGTTGCACTTTGCGCCATGACGTCATCCCTCCAGGTTTTTGCCGACAAGGCGGGTGAGGAAAATCGAGACGAGATTGGCCAGCACAACGGCGATGATGCCGCCCGCCGCCGCGCCGCCAACGTCAAAATCGCGCAGAGCGGAGCGAAACACGAGGAAGGTGAGATTGGTTGTCGCCAGACCCGGCCCGCCGCCCGTAGTCACGAAAATTTCGGCGAAAATTCCGAGCAGGAAGATTGTTTCAATCAGCACGACAACGGTGGCCGGGCGCGCCAGATGCGGCATCACCATGTACCAGAAGTAGCTCAGCGGCGGCGCGCCATCCATCTGGGCGGCATCCTTTTGCTCAAGATCGAGCGATTGCAGCGCCGTGAGCAGGATCAGGGTCGCAAAGGGCAGCCATTGCCAGGAGACAATGATGATCACGGCAATCATCGGATCGTTGGTGAACCAGTCGATCGGCGGCGCGCCGAAAAGATGGGCGACCCAGGCAAACAGGCCAAAGACCGGCTGCATGAACAGGTTTTTCCAGACGAGCGCCGCCACCGTCGCCATGATGAAGAAGGGCGAAATCGCCATCACGCGGGCCGGGCCCTGGCCGTAGATCGGTTGGTCGAGCAACAACGCCATGCCGGTGCCGCCAACGACACTGATCAACAGCACGGAGCCTACCAGAACCAGCGTATTCCAGATCGAGGTAAGAAATGCCGGATCGGTGACAAAATAATAGTAATTTGTCCAACCGATGAATTTATGAACCGGGTTGCCCTGCAGCGTATAATGCAAGGTGGAAAAGTAGATCGTCAAGCCCAAGGGCACGATCATCCAGACCAGCAGCAACAGGATCGAGGGCGCTGCGAGCAGGCGCGCGGCAGATTGGGTTTGCTTGGTAGCCATGGGGGCCATCCGTGGGGGCAAAGCTACGCCGGGTCGCAGGTTTGCTACGCAGCGAACAACTTTTGACCAGGTTAGAGAGAGCGGGTCCCCCGGCCAGCGAGGAGGCAGCCAGCCGGAGGGCCAGCCGCGCAGCTTTTGCCGCGCGGCGTTGAAGCAAAGCCTACTTGATGTAGCCAGCCTTGGTCATGACGCGGGTGGTGTAATCCTGCGCCTGCTTCAAAGCGGCATCGACCGTCATCTTGCCAGCCAGCGCGCCGGAGAAATACTGGCCAACGGTGTCGCCCAGACCCTCGAACTCGGGGATCGCCGCGAATTGCACGCCAATGTAGGGCTTCTTCTTGACGGTGCCATTCATCGACGGATCGGCTGAATTGATGGAATCCAGCGTCATTTGCGCAAACGGCGCAGCCTTCAGATAGGCCGGGTTCTTGTAGAGCGATGTGCGGGTGCCGGGCGGCACGCGTGCCCAACCTTCCTTGCTGGCAACCAGCTCGGTGTAATGCTTCGAGGTCGCCCAGGCGATGAACTTTTCGGCTGCCGCAACGTGCTTGGAAGCAGCCGGGATACCGAGCGCCCATGACCACAGCCAGTTGGCATTTTTGCCCAGACCGGCGTTGGGAGCCAGCGCGAAGCCAACTTCATTGGCGACCTTGGATTTTTTCGGGTCGGTCACGAAGCCTGCGGCGACGGTGGCATCAATCCACATGCCGCATTTGCCGGCATTGAACAGCGTCAAATTGGCGTTAAAGCCGTTCGCGGATGCGCCGGGAGGCCCGTCAGCCTTCATAAGGGTGACGTAATAATTGATCGCCTTCTTCCATTCCGGGCCATCAAAGAGGGGCTTCCACTTCATGTTGAACCAGCGGCCGCCGAAGGTGTTCACCAGCGTGTCGAAATACGCCATGTTTTCGCCCCAGCCGGGAAGACCGCGCAGGCAGATGCCGTACTGCTCCTTCGACTTGTCGGTGAGCTTGTCCGCGAACTTGGCGATCTCGTCGTAGGTCGGCTTGGCCGGCATGGTCAGCCCGGCCTTCTCGAACAGGTCCGTGCGGTACATGACCATCGAGCTTTCGCCATAGAACGGCGCAGCATAGAGCTTGCCATCGAAGCTCAGGCCGCTGCGGATAGCCGGCAGCAGGTCATTGACGTCGTAATCCTTGCCAAGCTTGTCGAGCGGCACGAGCCAGCCCTTCTTGGCCCAGATCGGAACCTCATAGGTGCCGATGGTGATGACGTCATATTGACCGGCCTTGGTGGAAATGTCGGTCGTCACCTTCTGGCGCAGCACGTTCTCTTCCAAAGTCACCCAGTTCAGCTTGATGCCGGGGTTGGCTTTGGTGAAATCATCAGTGAGCTTCTGCATACGAACCATGTCGCCGTTATTCACGGTGGCGATCGTCAATGATTGGGCTGAAGCGGTTGACAAGAGTGCAAGCGCAAACGCGCCCGCATAAAGGGCATGGGTAAACCTCATTTTGCGTTCCTCCGGGGTTTTTGGGCTTTTGCCCTTAACGCAAGCAAATAATCGCATTGCATTTTTGCTCTGTCAATTGGCTTTTGCCCGGCTTGTCTGAATTATTTCACGCCATTTCCACCAGCGCCGCTGCAGTCACCTCATCGGTGATAAGTCCATTGACCAGTTTGCCGCGCAACGCCCCGAGGATTGAGCGGCGCTTGTTGGCACCCATGGCGACGCCGATCACCCGTGCGCCATCGCGGCGGATCGGTGCGCCGACCACGCGCTCATTGGTAAGCCCTTCCAGAAAGGTGCCGGACGCGTTGAAAGCCCGCCCGCCGATTTCGCCGACAGCCCCGGCATTGACCAGAACCCGCATTTCGTTGCGATCAATGAAGCCATCGAGCAACAGCGGCGCGTCATCGCCAATGCTGCCAATGCCCACCATGGTGAAGGCGGCGCGGGCGGCCAGCGCATAAATATTCTGCACACTGCGCAATGTCAGAATCGCTGATTTTTCTTCGGGCGACGAGACAAAGACCGGAACAGGCAGGGGAAAATGTGGCGCGTTGATGCGGTCGGCTATGCCGCTGATCACGTCAAAAAAGCTGGCGGAGCCATCGGCGGCGATGTTGCCCATCAGCGAGATGATTTTGTGTTGCGGGCAATCCATCTTGGGCAATTGCGTAACTGCGGCGCGCACCGAGCGCCCCGTGCCCAAGGCTATCACCATGGGGGTGGGCGAGCGCAACACGTGCTCAAGGCAATCGGCGGCAGCTTGCGCCGTGCCTAACGTGGTCGAGCGGCTTTCGGGATCACTCGGCACGACTTCGCAATACTGCAGGCCAAAGGTTTCCTGAAGTTTCTGCGCTAACTCCATGCAGGCCGCAACGGGATGATCGAGCCGGACTTTGATCAGTTGGCGGCTGACGGCAAGCGAGACCAGCCTTTGTGCGACCTGTCGCGATACGCCAAGCTTGCGGGCGATCTCGTCCTGACTGTTATCTGCGACATAATAAAGCCAGCCAGCGCGTGCCGCATCATCGAGGCGGTTATGTTCTGGATCATTGCTGCGCGCCATCATGCCACCCGGAGAGGGAACACACCCTCCATCAATGCTATCAACCTGATTGTCTCCTTGGCAAGGCCGCTGCGTGCGCTACTTTAACACTAATTGCTCGCCGTTCACCCGCTGTTTACCAAAAGCCTGTCTATCTTACCCAGCCACAACGTGAGGACGATATGACTGAAGCGCCCGAGATGACAGCCAAAATCCTGCTCGCCGAGGACGACAACGACATGCGTCGCTTTCTGGTGAAGGCCCTGCAGAATGCCGGTTATGACGTTGCGTCCTTCGATAATGGCCTTTCGGCCTATCACCGGCTGCGCGAAGAGCCGTTTGAACTGCTGCTGACCGATATTGTCATGCCGGAAATGGATGGCATGGAATTCTTGAGACACTTGAGCCGCGAACACCACAATATTGCGATCATTATTACCAGCGCCCTTGACGGCAAGTTGCTGGCCTCGGTTGGAAGAATGACAAGGATGTACGGTATCCAAC
>DAICZI010000091.1 GCA_027311205.1 Beijerinckiaceae bacterium
ATTTCGTAGTGTGGGCATGGAACACCTTGATGGACAGATCGGGCTTGATGGACAGATCGGGCTTTCACGCCACTTGGCGCGATAGCCCTTAACAAGCCGGTAACAATGGCTAATGTGTGCCGGGTTTATGGCCTTGTGGTTACGAAGCTCTCACCAATGCGTGACCAGGCCCAACCTGCGCGCGCGTTGCCTCAGGCCTTAAGCAGGGCCTTGAGCGGTCGGGCTTTGTCGGCCAGCACCGCCGGGTCGTGGATGGTGGCGCGTTCCACCAACATTTCAGCAATGCGCATATCGCGACCAATCTGGCCGATGGTGCCAAGGCCGCTGGCCGCAATGAGCCGCCCTGCGCCATCAAGGTCAAACAGGATCAGCCCTTCCTCCGGCGTGCCGCGCCTCGCCAGATGCGCCGAATCAAAGTTCAGGCCGCAGATTTGCAGATGCAGATCATATTGATCGGACCAAAACCACGGCAACGCCGCGAAAGGTTCCGTTGCGCCCATGATACTGGACGCGGCGTGGCGGCCTTGCGCCGTGGCATGTCGCCAAGATTCCAGCCGGATGCGCCGCCCGCCATAGCGGGCATGGGGAAACGAGCAGCAGTCGCCCGCCGCAAAAATCGCCGGGTCGGCGGTGGCAAGGCGTGCGTCAACAGCAATGCCGTTGTCGAGCGCCAGTCCGGCCGCCGCGGCAAGCGCGGTATCAGGCTCCGCACCAACGCCCGCAATCAGATGGTCAAAGGTGAAAGCGCGGCCATCGCCCAGGGTGACGCGCCAGCCATCAGAATCTTGCGAGAGCGAAGCGACACTGACGCCGGTCAGAACCTCAACCCCTTCGCGGGCATGGCGTTGCGCCAGCAGATTGGCGAGTTCTTCGGGCACGGCACGGGCCAGAATGCGCGGCGCAAGTTCAAACACCACGACCTCGCAGCCCAGCGCACGGCCGCTTGCGGCCAGTTCAAGCCCAATAAAGCCCGCGCCGATAATGCCAAGGCGCGCATGGGGTTTCAAAATCCCGCGCAGCTTTTGCGCGTCATCAAGGTGGCGCAGCTCATGCAGCGGCACGGTCTCCGCCCCCGGCAGCTTCAGTCGCCGTGCCCTGGCACCGGTTGCCAGCAGCAAAAAATCATAGGGCAAAGCGGTGCCATCAGCCAGGATCACCTGCCTTTCGGCCCGCTCGATGCGGCGCACCGCGCATCCGAGATGCAAGGCAATGCCTGCGGCACCGAGCCCGCCGCTGCCACTGATGGCAGGCGGTGCTTCGAGGCTGGCATCGGTCAGAAAGGCCTTGGAGAGCGGCGGACGCTCATAGGGTGGATGAATTTCAGCCCCCAGCAGCGTGATCGGGCCCTCATGGCCGCGCGCCCGCAGTTCGAGCGCCGCCGCGACGCCAGCCTCGCCTGCGCCGATGATGATGACCCTGCCGCTCATGAGGGCCTCACAGGCAAATAAGGATGCGCCCGCCGACAACCTTGGCTGGATAGGTCTTCAAATCAATGCAGACCGGCGCGCCCCTGGCCGCGCCCGTGCGCAGGTCAAACCGGCCATTGTGCTTCGGACACTCGATGATGTTGCCCATCACCAGTCCATCAGCAAGATGCACCTGCTCATGCGTGCAGAGGCCATCGGTGGCATACACCGCATCATCCTCCGTGCGGTATAGCGCGAAGGTGCGGCCCTCATGGTCGAACCGCCTCACATCTTCCGGTTCAATGTCACTCAAGGCGCAGGCATCAATCCAGGTCTCGCTCATGGCTTCCTCGTTGGTATTTTAAGGCCGGGCTGACTCTGGGGAGGATGCCTCCGGCACCCCGTCGAACCCCGGACATCATGCTGTCGCCTTATAGCCGAACGGAACATATATTCCAAATGCCAAAAAAATATATCATATATTCTAAATTTCGCTGGACGGCGGCCACAGGCACGATATGATGCAAACTCGATCGTGGAGCCACGGGCGGTCACGCCAACAGGAGCGGGCAGGTTTGTCACACACAGTCACTTTCGCGCTGAACCACATGAGCGCCCCCAAACTGGCGCACCGGGGCTTCTTCAAACTGGCACGCGGGCTGGGGCTTGTGGATGTCGAAATCCGCAATGATCTTGCAGGCGTGGCGCTGGCCGATGGCACGCCAGCCGCAGCGGTTGGAGAAGCGGCAGTGGCGGAGGGCGTCCGGATCACCTCGATCAACGCCTTGCAGCGCTTCAACCAGTGGAGCGACGCCCGCGCCAGCGAGGCGGCGGCACTTGCCGCTTATGCCAAAGGTTGCGGCGCGGCGGCGCTGGTTCTCTGCCCGGTCAATGACACGCAATGGCAGCCCGCTGATGCGGCGCGTCTGGACCATCTGCGCCAGTCGCTGCGCGAGCTTGCACCGATTTTGCGTGCTCAGGACGTCAAGGGCCTCGTCGAGCCGCTGGGCTTTGCCGAATGCTCGCTGCGCCTCAAGCGCGAGGCGGTCGACGCCATCGACGCCACCGGTACCAGCGATGTTTTCCAGGTGCTGCATGACACGTTTCACCATGTTGTGGCCGGAGAAACAGCGATGTTTCCAACCCGCACCGGGCTGGTGCATATTTCCGGCGTCGCCGACCCCAAAGTGCCGGTCAGCGCCATGCGCGATCCGCACCGCGTGCTGGTAGGCACCCCGGATTTCATCGGCAATGTCGCGCAGATCAGGGCATTGCAGGCCGGTGGCTACAAGGGGCTGTTCTCGTTCGAGCCCTTTGCCGAGGAGGTGCATGAGAATCCCGACATCGCCGCAGCGCTCAAAGCCAGCCGCGCGATGATCGAAAAAGAGCTTCGCACCGCCGCTTGATGCTTGAGCGGCGATGGCAAGGCCGGGGCCAGCCCCGGATAAATGCCCCGAAGGGGTGCCGGATATGAGTTGGGCGCAACCGGGCGCCCTATGGAGGAGACAGCCATGATGAAACGCACTTTGCTCGCCCTCGCCGCTGTGACAATCCTGTCGCAGGGCGCATTCGCCGCCAAAATCGGCGTGTCAATGGATAAATTCGACGACAACTTCCTCACTGTGCTGCGCAACGGCATGACGGATTATGCCAAAAAGAAAAAAATTGATCTGCAGGTGCTCGATGCCAAGGATGACCTCGGCACGCAGATCAGCCAGGTGCAGAACTTCATCGCCAACAAGGTCGATGCCATCATCGTCAATGCCGTCGATACCTCGGCAACCCCGAAAATGACGGCACTGGCGGTCGCGGCGCATATTCCGCTGGTCTATGTCAACCGCAAGCCCGCCGACAAGGTGCTTCCGGCTGGCGTGGCTTATGTCGGTTCGGACGAAAAACAGTCCGGCACGATGGAAACCCAGGCCATGTGCAAGCTGATGGGCGGCAAGGGCACCATAGTCGTGATAGAAGGCGAATTGTCGAACGAGGCCGCCGTCACCCGCACCAAGGACATCCATGATGTGCTGGCGACCAAGGCATGCAGCGGTATCAAGATTCTGCGCGAGCAGACCGCGAGCTGGGATCGCACCAAGGCCAGCGATCTCATGACCAACTGGATTTCGGCTGGCGTCAAGCCCGATGCCGTGATCTCCAACAATGACGAAATGGCGATTGGCGCAATCCAGGCTCTGACCACCGCGGGCATGACCAAGGTGAAAGTCTCCGGCATTGACGGCACGCAGGATGGCCTCGCCCAGATGAAGGCCGGTCGGTTGCAGGTCTCGGTGTTCCAGAACGCAGCCGCGCAGGGCGCTGGTTCCATTGACACCGCGCTGAAGCTGATCGCGCACAAGAAAGTGCCGAGCACGGTCTGGGTGCCCTTCGAGCTGATCACCCCGGCCAACATGGCCAAATACATGGCCAAGAACTAGACTTCCTGACCAAGGCCGGGAGCGGCTTGCCCGCTCCCGGTTTCTGCCTGGCTCATGCAACCGGATGACGATGATGCTCAGCCCCACCACCATGAAAGCCGTGCGCGAAAGCGGTGCTGTTCCGCAAGCCCCCTGGCTTATGGAGATTGAAGGCGTCAGCAAATCGTTCCCCGGCGTCAAGGCGCTGGATGACGTGTCGTTTCAGCTCCGGCGTGGCACCGTCCATGCGCTGATGGGTGAGAATGGTGCCGGCAAATCCACACTGATGAAAATCATCGCCGGGATTTACACCCCCGATTCCGGCACTTTCAAGCTGCGCGGCCAGCCAATCAGGCTTGTGTCGCCGCTCGATGCGCTGGAAAATGGCATTGCCATGATCCACCAGGAACTCAACCTGATGGCCCCGATGACGGTGGCAGAGAATATCTGGATCCGCCGCGAGCCCATTAACCGCTTTGGCTTTGTCAATCACGCCAAAATGCACCGGATGACGGCAGCGCTGTTCAGCGACCTCAACATCGACCTTGATCCCGACATGGCCGTCGGCAAGCTCAGCATCGCCAACCGGCAGATGGTCGAAATCGCCAAGGCGGTCTCCTATGAATCCGACGTGCTGATCATGGACGAGCCGACTTCCGCTTTGACCGACAAGGAAGTTGCGCATCTTTTCGCTATCATCAAGACGCTGCGGGCCAAGGGCAAGGGCATCGTTTACATCACTCACAAGATGAACGAACTGTTCGAAATAGCGGATGAAGTTTCTGTTTTTCGTGATGGTCACTATGTCGGCACCAAAGATGCCAGCACGGTCAAGCGCGAAGACATCATCCGCATGATGGTCGGGCGCGAAATCACCCAGATGTTTCCCAAGGATACCGTGCCGATCGGCGATGTGGTGCTTTCGGTTCAGGACCTCGGCCTCAAGGGCGTCTTCTCGGGCGTCAGCTTTGACCTCCACAAGGGCGAGATTTTGGGGGTTGCCGGGCTGGTTGGTTCCGGGCGCTCCAATGTCGCCGAAACGCTGTTTGGCGTGACGCCCGCCACTTCAGGCACCATCAGCATCGCCGGGCAACAGGTGGCGATGACCTCGCCGCAGGTGGCTTTGGCGCAGGGTCTGGGTTTTTTGACCGAAGACCGCAAGGAAACCGGCTGCTTCCTCATTCTTGACGTGCAACAGAATATGCAGGTCGCCGTGCTTGGCGGTGACTATCTGAAGAACGGCTTTGTGCGCCAGACGGCGCTCACCCATGTCTGCGAGGCAATGCGCGAAGCGCTGCGCATCAAGACACCGAACATGCAAGAGCGGGTCGAAAATCTTTCGGGCGGCAACCAGCAAAAAGTGCTGATCGGACGCTGGCTCTTGACCAAGCCGCGCATCCTGATCCTCGATGAACCAACGCGCGGCATCGATGTGGGCGCGAAAGCCGAAATCCACCGCATGGTCAGCCAGCTTGCCGGACAGGGCGTGGGGATTATCATGATCTCATCGGAAATGCCTGAAATTCTGGGGATGTCCGACCGGATACTGGTAATGCACGAAGGCCGGGCGACCGGCATTCTGAGCCGTGCCGAGGCTGATCAGGTCAAAATAATGGAACTGGCGTCGCATTGATGCAGGCCACGAGCAACAAACAGCGGATGATGTCATGAGTCTTGAAACCACCCCCGCACCCGCCGCGTCGGCGAAAGGCCGCGTCCGCCGCCTGCCACCGGAAGTCAACATTCTCATCGTGCTGATTGGCATGGCGCTGATGTTCGAGGCTCTGGGCTGGATTTTTGAGAGGCAATCCTTCCTCTTCAACATTCTGCGCCTGCGCATCATGATCCTGCAGGTGTCGGTAATTGGCATCATCGCCATTGGCGTGACGCAGGTAATCATCACCGGCGGCATTGATCTCTCGTCAGGCTCGATCGTCGGCGCGTCGGCCATGGTAGGCGCCTCCCTGGCCCAGAGTTCCGATTATACCCACGCGGTCTATCCGCATCTGACCAACATGCCGGCCCTCGTGCCGATCCTCATGGGCATTATCGTTGGTGGACTTGGAGGCTTGATCAACGGCGGGCTGATTGCATGGACCGGGATTCCCCCCTTTATCGCGACGCTCGGCACCTATGTCAGCATTCGCGGCTTTGCCAAATGGTACACGCGCGGAAATCCGGTGAGCTTCCTGACGCCGCAGTTCGATTATATCGGGTCGGGCATCGTGCCAGTGTTCATCTTCTTGATCTGCGCGGCGATTTTTCACGTGGTGCTGGGCTATACCCGCTACGGCAAGTTCACTTACGCGATCGGGGCCAATCGCCAGGCGGCGCGTGTGTCGGGCATCAACATCAAACGCCACTTGCTCTATGTCTATGTCATCGCGGGCCTGCTCTCGGGGCTTGCCGGCATTGTCACTGCGGCGCGGGCGCAATCAGGCCAGTCGGGCATGGGTGTCGGCTATGAATTGCAGGCCATTGCCGCAGCGGTTATTGGCGGCACCTCGTTGACCGGCGGCGTCGGCCGCATCTGGGGCACGGTGTTTGGCACCATCATCCTCGGCGTCGTCACGTCCGGCTTCACCTTCCTGAATATCAATGATTACCTGCAGGAGATGGTGCTCGGCGGCATCATCGTTGGCGCGGTGATTGTCGATCAATACCGCCAGACACGCCGCGCCAGGGCGTGATCGTCACTGCCCGCCCTGAAAGACCGAAGCCATGCTGAGCATCCCGACGCGCCCGACCGTGGCTGACCTGCTGGCCTGCAAGGGCAAGCGCCAATTGGTGCAGATTCTGGTGCGCAACCTTGATGAGGCGCTTGCCGGAGCCGCCGCCGCCATCGACATCATCAGCATCGACGAGACAGAGTTTTCCGCTGCCTATCGCGCCGCTGCACCCCATGCCTTCATCACGGTCGGCCTCCTTTACGGC
>DAICZI010000092.1 GCA_027311205.1 Beijerinckiaceae bacterium
GGTTCGAGCTGCATATCGAGCGCCGGGAGGTCGACGAGGTGTTCGAGGTGCCGCTCGCCTATGTGTTCGATCCGCGCAATCACCGCCCGCAGGTGCGTGATATGTTCGAGTTTATCGGGGGATGTCATCCAAATGTTCCTTATAAAGTTCGTTATATGTTCCTATGTAAGCCGCAATCCGGGCGCAGAGTCAAGAAGGGTTTGCCATGCCCTTGCGGGGCCATGTGTCGGCTTCTTTCGAGGCTGGGGCCTCAGGAAATCCGTCAGGATGAAGGATCTCTTCGCATCGCAGCCCATGTTGGGGCAGCGAGCCTGTTTCCTTTTCAGGATAAATCATGTATATGCACCGCAATATGGGGTTTTGACCCCAGCCTTTCCGCGTGTCGCACAATGCTGCTGCCGGGCCATGACAGGTCTGGTGTGCGGCGTTTTGGTGTTGGAGCGGAGCAAACTCGGTGTCTTACTTCATGAAAATGCGCAACATCGCCATCATCGCCCACGTTGACCACGGCAAAACCACGCTGGTTGACCGGCTTTTGCAGCAATCTGGCGCGTTTCGCGAGAACCAGCGGGTTGCTGAACGCGTGATGGATTCGAATGATCTCGAAAAAGAGCGCGGCATCACCATCATGGCCAAGGCGACCTCGATCCTCTGGCATGACACGCGCATCAACATTGTTGACACCCCCGGCCACGCCGATTTCGGTGGCGAGGTCGAGCGCATTCTCTCGATGGTCGATGGCGTGATCGTGCTGGTCGACGCGGCCGAGGGGCCGATGCCGCAAACCAAGTTCGTGGTTGGCAAGGCCCTGAAGATGGGTCTGCGGCCGATTGTCGCGATCAACAAGGTCGACAAGCATGACGCCCGCGTCACCGAGGTGGTGAACGAGGTGTTTGACCTGTTCGCCGCGCTTGATGCCACCGACGACCAGCTTGATTTTCCGATTCTCTATGGTTCGGCCAAGCAGGGCTGGATGGCGGATGCGCCCGACGGCCCCAAGGATGGCATGAGCGCCTTGTTCGAACTGGTGGTGAAGCACGTGCCTGCCCCGAAGCTGGAGGAAGGCGGGTTCCGGATGCTGGGCACGCTTCTGGAAGCCAATCCCTATCTCGGGCGGCTGGTTACAGGCCGGGTCTATGCCGGGTCGATCAAGCCCAATCAGGCGGTCAAGGTGCTGTCGCGGGATGGCACCGTCGTCGAAACTGGTCGCATTTCGAAAATCCTGGCGTTTCGCGGCATTGAGCGCGTGCCAGTCGACGAGGTCGAGGCGGGCGATATCGTCGCCATTGCCGGCCTGTCGAAGTTCAACGTCGCTGATACTTTGGCCGCGCCCGATGTGAGCGAGCCGTTGCAGGCGCAGCCCATTGACCCGCCGACGCTGTCGATGACGTTTCTGGTGAATGATTCGCCACTGGCGGGCACCGAGGGCGACAAGGTGACCACGCGCGTCATCCGCGACCGGCTGATGAAGGAAGCCGAGGGCAATGTCGCGCTCAAGGTCGAGGACAGCCCCAATTCCGATGGCTATATCGTTTCGGGCCGGGGTGAGTTGCAGCTTTCAATCCTGATCGAGACGATGCGCCGCGAGGGCTTTGAACTCGGCGTGTCGCGCCCGCAGGTGGTGCTGCGCCGCGATGAGGCGACCGGCGAAATGCTGGAGCCGATCGAGGAAGTGGTGATCGACGTTGATGAAGAGCATTACGGCGTCGTCGTGAAGAAAATGTCCGAGCGCAAGGCCGAGATGATCGAGATGCGGCCATCAGGCGGCCATCGTTTGCGTCTGGTGTTCCATGCGCCGACACGCGGCCTGATCGGGTATCAGGGCGAACTCATGACCGACACGCGCGGCACGGCGATTTTGAACCGCCTGTTTCATGCTTATGCGCCCTATCGCGGTGATATCCAGGGCCGGCGCAATGGCGTGCTGATCTCGAATGATCAGGGCGATGCTGTGGCCTACGCCATGTGGAAGCTGGAAGATCGCGGCCCGATGATGATCGAGCCGGGCTGGAAGGTCTATCGCGGCATGATCGTCGGCGAGCATACACGCGATAATGATCTTGAAATCAACGTGTTGAAAGGCAAGCAGCTCACCAACATCCGCGCTGCAGGCAAGGATGAGGCGGTGCGGCTGACACCGCCGATCCGCATGACGCTGGAAAAGGCACTGGCCTATATCGAGGAAGACGAATTGGTGGAAGTGACGCCGAAGGCGATCCGCCTGCGCAAAATCTGGCTTGATCCCAACGACCGCAAGCGCCAGTCACGCGTCAAGGAAGCCGCTGTCGGCTGAGAAGGCGTTGCGGCAATGGTGACATGTTTTGCAACAAAACGTTAGTTGCCAGTGATTTTCGATCCGCTATGACCGGGTTCAAGGCTGCGGCGGATACGTCGCGCATAGAACTTGGGGGCGAACGCGTGACGCAAGGATTGATGCAGGGCAAGCGCGGGCTGATCATGGGTGTCGCCAATGATCACTCGATTGCCTGGGGTATTTCGCAAGCTTTGGTGGCGCAAGGGGCGACGCTGGCTTTCACCTATCAGGGGGAAGCTCTGGGTAAGCGGGTGCGGCCTCTGGCTGAAAGTCTGGCCATGCCGCTGGTGCTGGAATGCGATGTCGAGGACATTGCTTCGCTGGACGCGTGCTTTGCAACGCTGGAGCGTGAATGGGGCAGTCTGGATTTCGTGGTTCATGCCATCGGCTTTTCTGACAAGAACGAGCTGAAGGGTCGCTATGTTGATGTCACGACGCGGGCCAATTTCACGCGAACCATGGTCATTTCCGCCTTTTCTTTCACGGAGGTGGCGCAACGCGCCTTGCCGCTGATGAATTCGGGCGGCAGTCTGCTGACGCTGACTTTCAATGGCTCAAACCGCACCATGCCGAATTATAACGTCATGGGACTGGCGAAGGCGGCGCTTGAAGCCAGCGTCCGCACGCTGGCCGCCGATCTCGGTCCGGAGGCTATCCGGGTCAACGCCATTTCCGCCGGGCCTGTGCGCACATTGGCGGGGGCAGGCATTGGTCAGGCGCGGGCGATGTTCGCATTTCAGGCGCGCCATGCGCCGCTGCGCCGCGAAATCACCATCGAAGATGTCGCTGGTGCAGCCCTGTATTTGTTGAGCGATCTTTCCAGGGCGGTCACGGGCGAAATTCACATGGTCGATGGCGGCTATTCCACCATCGCCATGCCGCGCCCGGAAGATTTGAGAAGTGAGGGCTGAAGCGATCCGCCGCGCTGCCTTCCCGGCGCATGGCTCACATGCGCTGGACGCCATTGCGGTTGTCCGCCATGTGCGGCAGTTAATCTGGGCTGAAACGGTTCTTGCAATACCCCCGATTCCCCAATGACCGTTTCGCATCCGGGACAGGCGCAAGTTGCGCCATACCGTTCTTCCAACTACAGCCGGGCAACAGCCCGGCTATTTTTTTCTGTCAGTATTTCCTGCAGCCTGTCAGCGATACAGGTTTTGGCCCTTGATATCCTTGTAGAGCCCGGCGACCTGCTCGCCATAGCCGTTGAATATCACGGTCGGCACACGCTCCATGGTGCCGAGCACCCGCTCGGTCGCCTGGCTCCAGCGCGGATGCGGCACGGCGGGGTTCACATTGGCCCAGAAACCATATTCAGACGAATCAAGCTGCTCCCAGAAGGTCTTGGGCCGCTCGTTGCTGAAGGTGATTTTGGTGATCGATTTGATCGACTTGAAGCCATATTTCCACGGCACCGCCAGTCTGATCGGCGCGCCAAATTGTTTCAACAGCGGCTTGCCATAGGCACCCGTCACCAGCAGCGGCAGTTCGCTCATGGCTTCAGCCATGGTCAGACCCTCGGTGTAGGGCCATGGATCGAACGGCATTTCCTGACCGGGGGCCATTTTGGGGTCGTTGAAGGTCTCAAAGTGAATATATTTCACGCCGGCCTTGGGCTTCATTTTCTCGACAAACGCCTTGAGCGGAAAGCCCGTCCAGGGGATGGTCATGGCCCAGGCCTCGACACAGCGATGGCGATAGAGCCGCTCCTCCAGCGGGAAGGCGCGGATCAGATCATCAATGGCAAATGTCATCGGCTTTTAGACCAGACCATCGACCGTGACTGACCAGGGCCGGGTTTTCAACTCCTGCGCGGCGGCGGCGATGCGCTTGCTGGTGCCATATTCGTAGAAATTGTTGTAATTGGCGTTGACGGATTCAGGCGTCAGCGCGCGTCCCAGCACATAGGCCGGATTCTGTTTGGCCGGATAGAGATTGGCGGTGGGGTCAGCGGCCTCGGCGAAAGCCGACACGCCAGACATGGCGTTGAAGGCACTGGCTCCGCCGATCAGCAACGCCCCCTGCATGAGGGCGCGACGGTTGAGAAAAGCCGCCTCGGGGGTTTCCTGCAGACCGGCAATCTCCCAGATTTTCTTCTGGCGGATCAGCATCGTGCGCTCCTTGGTTAGTGTTCGCGAGCAAATTACCCCGTCCGCAATCTGGCGGCAAATCACGAGGTTGCGAGCGGTTCGTCATCCCTTCGCGATGGCAAGCTTTCGATGGGAAGTGAAAAAATCACAATTTTGCCTTGATAGAGCCGTCGTTGCGCCCGGATGCGGCGGCACCTTGTCAAATGTGGTCACGTTGAGACGCGGTTCCCCGCAAAGCGTCAGCCCCCCAGCCAACCGGGGAACAACGCCTCCTAGTGCTGAGTTCAGCGCGTGATCCAGAGGCCGACGGTGAGTTTCTCCCGTCGGCCTTTTTCTTTATCGTGATGTGCTTTCTTTGCGTGATGCACGTCATCGGGGTGCATTCAAGGGCGTGCTTTCACGCCGCTCCTCTTGAAAAAACCCGCCAAAGCCACGATACAAACAGCGCGGGCGCAGTCCGCGTGAAATGCCGTGATATTCAAGTCCAAGAGGTGATCAGTGACAACAGCTTCCCCGCCGGAAACCGGGTCTGCGACGCAGCCTTCGCGGGCGTTTGAGGCCGATGTGGCGCGCCTGCTGCATCTGATGGTGCACAGTGTTTATTCCGACCGCTCGATTTTCGTGCGCGAATTGGTGTCCAACGCCGCCGACGCCTGCGAAAAGCTGCGCTATGAGGCCTTGTCGGCCCCAGCGCTGGTGAAAGACGGCACGAATTTCGCCATCACCATCAGCGTCGACAAGGACGCCAGGACGCTCACCTTTGCTGATAATGGCATTGGCATGAGCGAGGCGGAGATGGTGTCGGCGCTCGGCACCATCGCCAGTTCCGGCACCCGTGCCTTTCTGGAAAATCTCAAGGACGGCGAGGCCAAGGCCGCACCGGAACTGATCGGCCAGTTTGGTATCGGGTTTTATTCGGCCTTCATGGTGGCTGACAAGGTCGAGGTGTTTTCGCGCCGGGCTGGAACCGAGACGGCGACGCATTGGTCATCGGATGGCAAGGGCACTTACACGGTTGCACCTTGTGCGCTTGCTGATGCGCCAGCGCAAGGCTCACGTGTGCTGCTGCATGTCAGCGAGGCTGCGGCTGAATTTCTTGAACCCTGGCGCATCGAATCGATCGTGCGCGAGCATTCCGGCGCGGTGGCGATACCGATTGATTTCATCGAGGCACCGGGCGCAGAGCCACGCCGCCTTGGTGAGGGCACAGCCTTGTGGGTCAAGCCAAAGGCCAGCGTGACACCGGAAGAATACAAGGATTTCTACCAATCGCTGTCTGGCCAATTCGACGAACCGGCACTGACCGCCCATTGGCGGGCCGAAGGGCGGCATGAATATTACGCGCTGGCGTTTGTGCCGGGTTCGCGGCCGCTTGATCTGTTTGACCCGGCGCGCCGAAGCCGTGCCAAACTCTATGTGCGGCGCGTGTTGATTGATGCCGATGCCCATATTCTGCCAGGCTGGCTGCGCTTTGTGAAAGCCGTGGTTGATTCCAGCGACCTGCCGCTGAATGTGTCGCGCGAGATGATTCAGGAAAGCCAGGTGTTTGCGGCCATTCGCAAAGGCGTCACCAGCCATGTTGTCGCCGATCTGACGCGGCTCGCCGAACAGGAGCCAGAGACTTACGGCAAAATCTGGGATAATTTTGGGGCCGTCATCAAGGAGGGCCTTTATGAGGATTATGAGCGGCGTGACGCGCTCCTGAAACTGGTGCGCTTTGCCACCTCGACCCACGGCGAGACCAAGCGCTCGCTCGCTGATTATGTGGCCGCCCTGCGCGAGAACCAGACTGCAATCTGGTATTTGGCGGGCGATGATCTGAAGCGCTTGAAAGCCAGCCCGCAACTCGAAGGATTCCGCGCGCGGGGCATTGAGGTTTTGTTGCTGCCGGATCCCGTTGATGCCTTCTGGGTGCAGAATGTCACCGGCTATGACGGCAAGCCGTTCAAATCCGTGACGCAGGGTGCCGCTGATATCAAGGCTGTGCCCTTGCTGGATGGCGAGGCCAGGGCCGAGGCACCGGTGAGCGAGGCGGTTGCTGCGCTGATGACGCGCATGAAGGACCTGCTGACGGACGCGGTCAGCGATGTGCGGGTGTCGGATCGCCTGTCCGATAGCGCGGCCTGTCTGGTGGCGCAGGATCAGGGGCCGGATCGTCGGCTGGAGCGGATGCTGGCCGAGCACGGGCAGTTGCCGGAAGTGACCAAGCCGGTGCTGGAAATCAACCCGCAGCACGCCCTGCTGGGCAAGCTTGCGGCCAGCAGCGATGCCGCTCTGGTGGAGGACGCGATCTGGCTGATTCTGGATGAGGCGCGGCTGGCGGACGGGGAGCGGCCTGAT
>DAICZI010000093.1 GCA_027311205.1 Beijerinckiaceae bacterium
GCCACAAACCGCGATATTGCCATCGCCCGTTCACAAGCGCGTCATCTTCTCTATAAAAAAGGGCAGCATGAAGGGCGCTGGCTTCTGCACCCTCGCAGCTTGTGAGGCTTCGTTGTGACCATTCACTACGCTCCGCACGTTTCCCCCGACGCCTGTCCGGCGCTGGTGCTCAACGCCGATTTTCGACCGCTGAGCTATTATCCGCTGTCGCTGTGGTCCTGGCAGGATGCGATCAAGGCGGTGTTTCTCGACCGGGTGAACATTGTTTCCAACTATGAGCGCGTGGTGAAAAGTCCGTCTTTCGAGATGGCCTTGCCCTCGGTGGTGTCGCTGAAAACCTATATCAAACCAGCCCGGCATCCAGCTTTCACCAGGTTCAACGTGTTCCTGCGTGATCGCTTCACCTGCCAATATTGCGGCGACCACAGCGACCTGACTTTCGATCATGTGACGCCGCGCTCCAGGGGCGGCACCACCATTTGGGAGAATGTTGTGGCGGCCTGTTCGGCCTGCAACCTGCGCAAGAGCGACAAGATGCCCGCAGAAGCGCGGATGTTTCCAGCGCAACAGCCGTATCAGCCGAGCGTCAATGATCTGCACCAGAATGGCAGACTGTTTCCACCGAACTATCTGCACGATAGCTGGATGGATTATCTCTATTGGGATACCGAACTCGACCCCTGAGCCCCTTCGGCTTTGGGGCCGCGCGGGGCAGCGTCGCAGCGAGTCAGCAATATTGCAGCGCTGCTGCGCTTAATCTGCAGGACTTGCCTCGATGGCCAGCGCGTGCAGCCCGGTAGCGAATTCATCGCGCAAGGCATCGTTGATCAGCCGGTGGCGCGCTACATGTGTGGTGCCACTGAAGGCTTTGGCGCTAATTCTCACGCGGTAATGGGTTTCGCCGCCTGGCCTCGCGCCGGCATGGCCCTCATGAAGGTGCGATTCGTCCACGACATCGAGCATGGCGGGCTGCAAGGCACCCGTCAGCGCGGTTTTGATTCGTTCGAGACGTGACATGAGAACCTTTCGTCAAGGGTTGTGGGCGTTTATCTTTTAAGGGCCCGTGCTTGTGAAGCGGCCCGCACCTCCTTACACTTGGGACATCATGAGTTTCAATTCTGACCTTTTTGAGCGCATCCGCATCCACCCAGAGCCTGACGCCCCCGTCAGCGCCGAAGCGACGCCCTGTGACCATGAAGATTGCCGCAAGGCTGGAGAATTTCGTGCGCCGATGGGCCGTGGCAATGAGGGCCGCTATTTCTGCTTCTGCATCGAGCATGTGCGCGAATATAACGCGCATTACAATTATTTTGCCGGCATGAGCGATGAGGCGGTGGCCCGCTTCCAGAAGGATGCGATCACCGGACACCGCCCCACCTGGGGCATGGGCACGCAACGCCCGGCGGGCGCGCACCGTGCCGATCAGGCCCAGATGGAAGAAGATATTCTCGGCCTGTTCCGCAACCGTTTTGCGCAGAAAAGCGCCAGCCGCGCCGCGCCGGTGCGCCCGCAAGTGGCCCGCCCGACGCTCCGCGCCCTCAATGCCATGGGGCTTGACGAACATGCCGACCCGGCCAGCATCCGCCAGCGCTACAAGGATCTGGTGAAGCGCCTGCATCCGGATGCCAATGGCGGAGATCGCTCAAGTGAGGATAAATTGCGCGAGATCATCAATGCGTATAAACATCTGAGGACGGCGCGCCGCGCCTGAGGCGCGCCATCTGCGGGGCCTTGATGTAGGCCGACGCTAATTTTGAAAGATTATCTGGAGGATAGATGCAAACCGCCACCGCGCGCCCCGCAGGCCTTCCCGACATGAAAGTCTCGGTTCGGCAGGTGTTCAACATCGACAGTGACATGGAGGCACCAGCCTTTAGTGCCACCGACGAACATGTGCCTGATCTTGATCCCGACTATCTGTTTGACCGCGATACGACCATGGCCGTTCTGGCGGGCTTTGCCTATAACCGCCGCGTGATGGTGACGGGCTATCATGGCACCGGCAAATCCACCCATATCGAGCAGGTGGCGGCCAGGCTCAACTGGCCCTGCGTGCGGGTCAATCTCGACAGCCACATCTCGCGCATTGATCTGATCGGCAAGGACGCCATCGTCCTCAAGGATGGCAGGCAGGTCACAGAGTTTCGTGATGGCATCTTGCCCTGGGCGCTGCAAAACAATGTCGCGATCTGCTTTGATGAATATGATGCGGGCCGTCCCGACGTGATGTTTGTCATCCAGCGCGTGCTGGAAGTTTCCGGCAAGCTGACCCTGCTCGACCAGAACCGGGTCATCAAGCCGCATCCCTCGTTCCGGCTGTTTGCCACCGCCAATACCGTGGGGCTGGGCGATACTTCGGGCCTCTATCACGGCACACAGCAGATCAACCAGGGTCAGATGGACCGCTGGTCCATTGTGACAACGCTGAATTACCTGCCGCACGACAATGAGGTCGAGATCGTGCTGGCCAAGGTCAAGCCGCTGCAGGCAACCCGCGAGGGCCGCGACACCGTGAACAAGATGGTGCGCGTCGCCGATCTGACCCGCAACGCCTTCATGGCGGGCGATCTTTCCACCGTGATGAGCCCGCGCACGGTGATCACCTGGGCCGAGAACGCGCAAATCTTCAAAGATATTGGCTTTGCCTTCCGCCTGACCTTCCTCAACAAGTGCGACGAACTCGAACGCACACTGGTGGCCGAGTTCTACCAGAGATCCTTCGGCAAGGAATTGCCCGAAAGCGCGGTGAATGTCGTCATGACCTGAGGGAGTGGGATGGGCTGGAAACTCTCCCATGCCGCCACCCCCGCAGCTACTTTGTCTTCACGCTCCTTTCTGGACAGTTCCCGCCTCACGGGCTACATCGCTGCGGGTTGGCCCCGGCGGGCTGGCGGGAGGGGTGCATGAGCGAGACCAGGGATTCCAACGGCGCGTTGCTGGCTGAGGGCGATAATGTCAGCCTTATCAAGGATTTGAAAGTTAAGGGCTCATCAGTCGTGCTCAAGCGCGGCACCATGGTGCGCGGCATCCATCTTACCTATGATCCGGAAGAAATCGAAGGGCGCACCGACAATGTCAAGGGCCTGGTGCTGAAGACCTGTTTCCTGAAAAAGGCATAGCGGACCTTGCGCGCTTTTGCGGGTCGGGGAGCCTATTGGTAGCGAGGGAGGGACTTGAACCCCCGACACAAGGATTATGATTCCTCTGCTCTAGCCAGCTGAGCTACCCCGCCACTGTCAGGCTGTTGAGGCGCTTACAGGCGGCTTCTTTAGCGGCGGGGTGGTTCGTGTGTCAAGCACGTCATGATTTGGGGCGATGCACAGTGCGGAACAGATTTTCCGCCAAAATCAAAATCAGCTCGACAAAGCCCAGCGGGCCAGCCCATGCGGGCGGCAAGCCGGCTGCTAACAGCAGGGCGAGGCCGAGGCAGGCGGCGAGCACCGCCAGCGCCAGACTGCCATCATCAACGAACAGGCCGAAAATCTCGGCCGCGATCAAGCGGAGCAGTTTCATGAGCCTGACCCTGCCGCGCTGGCCGCGGGCGGGCGCAGCCACGCCACCAGGGCACCGGAGATGGCCAGAAAGCTCACCATCAGCAACACAATCGTGGCATCGCCGAGGGGCCAGGTGCCGCCCAGCCCCTCGATCAGCCAGAACAGGCCAAACGACGACAGCATGACGCCAACCCCGTATTTGAGCGCATTTTCAGGAACTTTGCTCAAGGGCGCGTGCAGCGCGAGGCCCACCGCCAGCACAATGAGGCAGGCCAGGCCCGCGCCGAGGCTTGCCGCCAGCAAGGCGCCACGGCCGCCAGCCCCGACCGCGATGACGATGAACACCACTTCCAGGCCTTCCAGTGCCATGGCCTTGAAGGCGGCAATGCCAGCGATCCAGTCGGCCGTGGTGCCCGCCAGCGCGGTATCCTGCTGGAGCGCGCTGGTGCTTTTTTGATAGGCCATCGCTTCATCATGCAGAGCGACGCGGCCCAGCGCCCGCAGCATGGCCTTGCGCAGCCAGCGCAGGCCAAAGAGCAGCAACAAGGTTCCAACCAGCGCCTGCACCAGATGCAGCGGCACGCGCGCCAGCAGCGGCCCCAGGGCCAGCACAAGGGCGACGAGCAGGGCCAAAGCTGTGCCTGCCCCCAGCAAGGCCGGGCGCGGACCGCGCACAACGCTCACCGCTAGGATGATCGTGAAGGCCTCGACCGCCTCGACCATTGATGCCAGAAAGGCGGCGCTGGCAGCGGGAAGATGGAACCACAAGGCATGCATCGGGCGGTTCTTTCGGGCTGTTGCGATTGCGAACAAAACTCAACCTCGCCGAACAGCTTGGCTTTGGGCTTTGAAATTTCTGCCTGACCCGTTAACACAGGCGCTGATCGCCTGTGGAGTCCTGCGCATGAACAAAGTCTATCCCTCTGCCAAAGCCGCCCTTGAAGGCGTGATCAAGGACGGCATGATGCTGATGTCGGGCGGTTTCGGCCTCTGCGGCAATCCCGAAGCCCTCATTGAGGCGGTGCGCGACCTCGGCCCCAAAGACCTGACCTTTGTTTCCAACAATGCCGGTATTGACGGCGCGGGCCTGGGAATTTTGCTGGCCACCCGGCAGATTGCCAAGATGATCTCGTCCTATGTCTGCGAAAACAAGCTGTTTGCGCAGCAGTTTCTCTCCGGCGAGCTGAAGCTGGAATTCAACCCGCAAGGCACGCTGGCCGAGCGCATCCGGGCTGGCGGCGCAGGAATTCCGGCGTTTTTCACCAAGACCGGCGTTGGCACGCTGATTGCCGAAGGCAAGGAAGTGCGCAACTTCAATGGCGAAGATTATGTGATGGAAACCGGCCTTGTTGCCGACATCGCGCTGGTGCACGCCTGGAAGGGCGACACCGAAGGTAATCTGATCTATCGCAAGACCGCCCGCAACTTTAATCCGATGATGGCGACTGCGGCCAAAATGACCATTGTCGAGGTCGAGCATCTGGTGCAGCCGGGCGAGCTTGATCCGGACGCCATCATCACACCCGGCATTTATGTGCAGCGTATCGTGCACGTGCCCGCCGGGGTAAAGCGCATCGAGCAGCGCACCACCCGCCCACGCGCCGCCTGAAGGAGACTTGGTCATGTCGGACACCGCAACCATCACCACCGGCTGGACACGCGACCAAATGGCGGCACGCGCCGCCATGGAGTTGCGCGATGGCTTTTATGTCAATCTCGGCATTGGCATCCCCACGCTGGTTTCAAATTTCATTCCCGCTGGCGTCAATGTGCAATTGCAAAGCGAGAATGGCATGCTCGGCATGGGGCCGTTCCCCTATGAGGGCGATGAGGACGCTGATCTGATCAATGCCGGCAAGCAGACCGTCACCGAATTGCCGACCACCAGCTTTTTTTCCAGCGCCGATTCCTTTGCGATGATTCGTGGCGGCCACATCGATTTGTCGATTCTGGGCGCCATGCAGGTGGCCCAGAATGGCGATCTCGCCAATTGGATGATCCCCGGCAAAATGGTCAAGGGCATGGGCGGGGCGATGGATCTCGTCGCTGGCGTCAAGCGCGTCGTTGTGGTGATGGAGCACAATGCCAAGGACGAGCCCAAGCTGCTGAAGGCCTGCAACCTGCCGCTGACCGGGCGACGCGTCGTTGATCTGGTCATCACTGACCTCGGCGTGTTCGAGATCGACAAAAAGGGCAACGGCGGCGTGCGCCTGATCGAGCGAGCGCCGGGCATCAGCGTTGAAACCATCCGCGCCCGCACCGAAGCGGAATTCGTTGTGGCGGCCGGGGTGTGAGATTTTGCCGCGAGCCTGGGTTCCAGCCCTCCGGTTGACGGCTCGCAGCCAGTGCTCCATCCTGTCAGAAGGGCAAAGGCGCCCCAGGGGCAACGCGTGAATTTTGCTGATGACGATATAGTTTTGCGTTCAGTTTTTGACAGGCTGCTCTGCAATCGGCGCATCAGCCGCCAGTTTGTCGGCGTGATCCGCAGGATTTCACGGAAGAAATATGGCTTGCGCAACGATATGATGCGCCGGTATTTTCTGGATAAATATCAGGTGCATATTGGCAAATACACGTATGGCTTCGACAAGCTTGGCTTTCAAAATCGAGTCATAGGTTCCATCGGGGCCTTCACGTCGATTGCGCAGAATGTCCATGTGGCTTTTGGTAACCACCACATGGATCATGTCTCGACGAATCCGTTGTTTTTTCAAAAATCCGCCGGATTTCTCACCGAATCGCTCGCCCTCGACCATCCCAAAAACCGGCCCGTGGTCATCGGCCATGATGTCTGGATCGGGCGCGATGTGACAATCACCGCTGGCGTCACCATCGGTCATGGTGCCGTGCTGGCAGCCGGGGCCGTGGTGGCGCGTGATGTGCCGCCCTATGCGCTGGTGGGCGGTGTGCCCGCGAAAGTCATCCGCATGCGCTTTGACGATGACACCATCGCCCGCATGCTGGCGATTGCCTGGTGGACGTGGCCCGACGAGAAAATCCGCAGCGCGCTTCAAGATTTTCAAGACCCGGTCGCCTTTGCGCTCAAATACGCGCCTTAGGGTCTCGACCCATGAGACGCTTGGCAAGGGCGCAAGCCGGAGTTGAAGGGCGGGGGGCGGACCCTGACTGAATAGTCTCAGGAAAGATCGCTGCCGTTGACCGGCATCCCCCTCATGCCGCTGGCGGCGTCTCGTAGCCGTCGATGATGACGAGGTCGGCGTGGCTTGCTGGCTCGCGCAGCGCTTTGG
>DAICZI010000094.1 GCA_027311205.1 Beijerinckiaceae bacterium
CCGAACATTATAGCTCCGCGCGCGATCTGGCGTTGGTCGCCATGGCGCTCTACCGTGATTTTCCTGAAGAAGCCGGGCTGTTTGATATAGGCGCACTGCGTTACGGCAACCACAACATTTACAATTACAATCATCTTCTGGGCAAGTTGCCTGGCGCAGATGGCATGAAGACCGGCTTCACCTGCGCAGCCGGCTTCAATATCGTCGTCAGCGCCACGCGGGCGGGCCGCCATCTTGGTGTTGTTGTTCTCGGTCAGGCCACCAGCCGCGAGAGCGACATTGTTGCCGCCGATCTGCTCCAGCAGGCCTTCTCGGGCCAGGACAAGCCTTCTGGCACGGTGCAGGGCCTTAGTCCGCAGGACGGCGATCCACCGGACATGCACCCTTATGCCTGCGGCAAATTGCGCGCCCATGCGGTGGCGGTTGCCGAGGGGGACGCCGTGGGTCCCGAGGCACCAGCGGCATCGGGTACCGGCGTGGTGAAGGTGCAAGACTCGCCAAAAAACTCGGCATCCCCGGTCGATTACGGCGTCGCGGTGGTGCACCAGCCCTTTCCGCAATTTAACCCCCTGCCCGTCTATATTGGCCAGGCCCCCGGCAAAAATCTGGCCGTAACGCCAGTGGTGGCCGATCAGACCGAGATCACGCCGTTTCCAGCGCCGCCGCCGCGCAAGGTTGTGCATCATCGGGCACCGACCAGGAAACACCCTCAAAAGCACAAACGCCATGAAAAACCCAGGCGCCAAGAAAGACACCATGTCACCAAACATCCGGGCAAGCCGGTGAAGGCGCACGCCCGAAGCAAAGCCGCGCATCATGGCAAAGTGATCCACAAAAAGTCCACCAGGCGGGATCACCATGGCTGAAGCACGGCGTCCGCCACCGCCCTTGCCGCTCAGTGTCATCACCGGGTTTCTGGGGTCCGGCAAGACGACTCTGCTGAATGCGATGTTGCAGGACGCGAGCCTGGCGCACACTCTGGTCATCATCAATGAATTTGGTGACATCGGGTTGGATCATCTGCTGGTCGAGGCCATCGACGATAATTTGATGCTGATGCAGGCAGGTTGCCTGTGTTGCAGCATCCGGGGCGATCTCGTGACGACTCTGGAAGGGGTGCTGCGCGATCTCGACAACCGCCGCATCGCCAGTCTCGACCGGATCATCATCGAAACCACGGGCCTCGCTGACCCCGCCCCGATCCTGCAAACTATCATGCTGCATCCCTATCTCATGCTGCGCCTGCGGCTTGATTCGGTGATCACGCTGGTGGACGCGGTCAACGGTCTCGCCACGCTCGACGCCCATGTCGAGGCCCTGCGTCAGGTCGCCGTTGCCGACCGTCTGGTGCTGACAAAGACCGACCTGCTCGATGGCCCCCCCGACGCAGCCCTGCTGGAACGGCTCGCGGCGCTAAACCCCGCAGCACAGCCGCTGGTGCTCGGCCCCGGCCCGGTTCCCGTGGACGCGCTGCTCAATGCCGGGCTTTATGATCCGGCACGCAAACATCCAGATGTCGCAGGCTGGCTCCGCGCCGATGCCTATGCCCATCACCATCATCATCATGACCGGAACCGCCACAACAGCCGCATCCGGGCATTTTGCCTGACCACCGACCAGCCAGTGGCCCCCGCAGCCTTTGACATGTTCGTCGAGCTGCTGCGCCAGGCGCATGGCCCAAAGGTGCTTCGGGTCAAGGGCATTGTCGCGCTCAAAGATGATCCGGCAAGGCCGCTTGTCGTGCATGGCGTGCAGCACGTGTTTCACCCGCCCGTGCGCCTTGAAGCTTGGCCGGACGACGACCACACCACCCGCATGGTGTTCATCTTGATGGATTTGCCCCCGGCCTTTGTCGAAGGATTGTGGCGGGCTTTCACCGGCGCGACTGAATTTGACCTTCCCGATGCCGCAGCCCTGAGGGCCAACCCGCTGGCACCGGCAACAGGTGGCCTATTGGCCTGACCGCGCGGCTAGTGGCAGACCAGCGGCCCGATGGTAGCCTGTTGGCCTGGAATCGGCCGGTAAGCAAAACTGGCTGTGCAACTGGCCTGGTCAAGGTCGGCCGTCACCAGATTCTGCTTGCTCAGACCTTTGATGAAAGTGCGGCCATCATAACCGACAATGGCCCGCTTCGTCTGGCCCTGAAGATGCACCTGCGTGCCAACCTTGAGAAATTTGCCGTCAACCCCTTTGAGAATCACCACCGCGCCATGGACATGGGTATTGACGCGGAAATCCACGACCACGCCACTGCGATCAGCGGGGGCGACAACATCGCGCGTGGTCGCAGCCACGGCATTCAGGGGCAGGCCGCGCGGATCAATCGCAATATGATTGGTTTGATATGAACGCAGGGTCGGGATCAGCAGGCGTCCGGAGCTGTCAGTTGTGCCGATTTTCTGGTGTTCATAAAGGACGCTGACGCCGGGCGCGCCCGCCTGCACCACCGCAAAAGCATCGTCGATGCGTGGGCTGAGGAAGACGCCGCCGCCCAAGGTCGAAATCGCGCCGCCAAACGACAAGCTGCCATCGTTGGAAGGCCCGAGATGCTCGATATCGCCATCCAGCTCGCCATACCGTGTCCGGTATGACCCGCTCGCCATGGCGTAGCTTGATTGCGAATCGGCCGTGCTGGCCTGCACCTGCCAGCCGTAATCGCCGATTTCCGGGCCGAGGGAGCGCATCGCCGAGGCTGTTGCATTCCAGCCCGCAGGTGTCCAGGAATAATCTACGGCTGTCGACACTTCTGCGCCTATCGGCATGTTAAGGCCAAAAAACACACCATTGCCGAGGCGATTGTCAAAGTCATGATAAACCATCGCATAGGCGGAGGCATGATAGGGCAAGTTGCGTGACAGGCTGAGGCTGGCAATGGACGAACGCCCGGCGCTGTCACTAGCCTGATGCGCCAGGGACGCGGTGATGCTGGTGGCGCGGTCAAAGGGCACCGGCAGACTGATCGAAATGCGATCCAGCGCTTTAGGCGGTGCCAGTGACAGCGGCACAGCATAGCTGCTCAGGCTGTTGCCATTGGCAACCCCGACCCCGAACTGGCTGCCGGTTTGCGCCGCCGTGACGGAAGCCAGATCATTATAGGCGCCAAAACTGCGCTGCGAGGACAGGCTCAACCCCACGCCGAGAAGGCGCGTCTCGAAGGCGACATAGCTCTGCATGCCCGTTCCCTCAGCATTATGCGAGCCAGCGATCGCCACGCTTAGCGCGGCGCGGTTGAAAAGCTTGAGCTCACTGCCGACGCTGGCATTGATCAAACCCGCACCGCCCTCGGCGTGGCCTTCGAGCGTCAGCCAATCGGTCATGCCGCGCCGCACTGAGCCGCTGAAGACGGGTCGCCGGTCATAGTGGTTGGATTTGACCCCGTAGAACTGCCGGGCAAAGCCAGCCTCGACCGAATAGTCCCAAAGGCCCTGCCTCAAAAACTGCGCGTTGGTGAAAAACGGCAGGTTTTGCTCGGTCTTGCGCCCCGAGGCGTCATGCAGCACTACGCGGGCGGTGCCAGATTCTCCCACCAGCGGCAGGTTGTCGAGCTGATAGGGGCCCGCGCCGACCGGCTGGCTCAAGGTTTTGATGTTGTTGATATAGACATCGACCGTCGAGGGCACGGCAGCACTGCCGCTATAGGAGGGCAGCGGTAGCGTGATCAGATCGGGCCGCAGCGCGAAATTCCGCTGGAACTGCAAGCCGCCCATACGGATCGGGCGCGTCCAGGGCTCGCCCGAACTGATGGTATCGCCGACCTTTGCCACAGTCATGCTGGCTGGATCCGAATAGGTAAAATCGCTGTCAAGCCGCAGCGCAGTCAGATTTGACGAGGTGGTGGTGCCAAGGATTCCAGTCTGGCTGAAGGTGCCAAAGGGTGTAAACGCCCGCCCATCGAGGCTGACGGAGCCGCCATTGAAGCTGTAGCTGCTAAACGACTGCGCGGAGCTTGCCGAGCCAAACAATTGGTAATTGAGGACGGCCCCATAGGATGGGGTGGTTGCCACCGATCCTGGCGCTGCAGATGTGGCGTTGAAGACCTGCGTGACCAGAAGATTGAACGGCACCTGGCAGGCCAGCGACTGGTTTGGTGCGTCATAGATGCAAGCCAGCCCGGCTATGTCGGCCAGCCGCACCTCACCATCAGGCTGGAGCGGCGTTCTGGCTGGAACCTGGATGCCAACATCATGCAATTCTTGCGGTTTGGCTTCGAGCCCACCATCGGGGCGCTGCATGAAGGCCCCGATCTTGGTCGCTGGCTGCTGGTTGATCGAAACCGCCAATTGCAGCGCCACCGTGCCTTGGGGCGCGAGCGGGGCCGACCCAACCGGCCCCGAGCCCGCGACCTGACGCGGTGCCGTTGCGCCATGGCCCGCACCAGGCAAACCTGTGGCCATCAGCAACCCTGCGATAAGCCAGCCGCATCTGCCCGTGCGTTCAGCGACTGATCGATGCGATGGCATGGACAGGCGCAGCGTCGGTTACTGCCGCGAGACGCGCGGCACCACTTACGCTGAACCTGTTGTTACGCTGTCTGGCCCTAAAGGCCATTTCGGAATGCGGGAGTACATATCCCTGCAATCCGTTACCAAATCTGACCAAATGCCCCGCCCGGTCTCGCACGGTGAGGTTGCTGATCCGCAACTCGCGGCCACCCTTGTTGACCGCTTCAGCGGTGATCTGCCCCGCATGGTTGATCACCCGCCAGGACACCTGCGGATCGCGCGCATCGCGACCGGTAAAAAATACCGGGATCGAATAGCGCAGCAGCATATTGACGGAATCCCCCCCTGACGACGTGCATCGGGCAGTTGGTCGATGATCAGCCGGTAATCTTCGGGGGCGGTCAAGGGCTTCTGCGACGTGCGCACGATGCGCACGACATAGGTCTGGTTACCCGCCAGTTGCGCGGCAGGCGGCGAGGCCACCACCGCGTTGGTAGGCACAAGGGCCTCATGGCCCTGGCTTTGCGTCCATTTGAACAGCCGCAGTTGCAGCGCGACAGGCCTGCCTCCGATATTATGCAGCGATACCGTAGCGGCCGCCGCAGGCGCGCTGACATCGACACGCACCGGCGTCACCTGCAGCGCGGCGGCTTGTGCCCCGACTATAGCCGCCAACCAGGTCGGCAAAGCCAGGGCAATGGCGTTTTTTCGTCTCATCGCCTCAAACTTTTCACGGCTGATCAATAGGTTACGGTAACGGTTACAACATCGTTGTAGGCGCCTGGCGCTGGCGTCGTTTGCGGGTTGACCAAGCCGTAAACCGGGTAAGCCACCGCAGCGCCAGTACCATTGGCCGCCAAAGTGTCCGTGCCAATCGTGTTGCCCCAATTGGTCGTATGGGCCGAGTCCTGATAAAGCGCATAGGCGATTTTGGCACCACCCGGCCCAGCCATCTGGCGCGCAGTTACGGAAGCCGCGGTCGAGCCGCCATCAAGCCCAATATTGAAAGGCGTCGTAGCCGTACATTGGATGTTGATGGCACTTTGGGCGGCAAGAGGCGCGTTCAGCAGGCCGGTCGTGCCAAAATTCAGATCGGTGGCAGCACCAGTGGCAAAAGCGCAGGTGCTGGTAATGGCGATTTTCACGTTGAATGTGGTGGTGATCGACGTTGCAGCGTGGGCTGAGGATAATCCGAGCCCCAGGGCCGCAACGGCCAGGATACGCAACTTCATTTAGTCCTCCTATAAACACTCTCGCCCCTGCGGAAATGTTCGCTAGCGGACGTCGAGCATTAACCACGATGCCGCACAACCCTTAAGGGAGGTTTAACTGTAAGTTGTTTGGCACCTGGACAACCAGATTTGGCG
Source organism: Beijerinckiaceae bacterium (assembly GCA_027311205.1). GTDB lineage: Bacteria > Pseudomonadota > Alphaproteobacteria > Rhizobiales > Beijerinckiaceae > REEB77. The sequence goes on from DAICZI010000094.1 coordinate 5,810, forward strand.
TTTCACGCCCCGGCTGCAGGAGGTGACTATCTGACGCTACAATCTAAGGTTGTATTATGGCAGGTGAACAGTACGGCTCAGCCTGCCTGCGCCAACCGCGTGACATCCGCACCACAAGCGGAGAGTTTGGCTTCCAGATGTTCAAAGCCGCGGTCAAGGTGATAGACGCGGTTGACAATGGTCTCACCTTTGGCCGCCAGCGCCGCAATCACCAGCGACACTGAGGCGCGCAGATCGGTCGCCATGACGGGGGCACCCTGCAAGTCATCGACACCTTCGACAATGGCCGTATCGCCATCAAGCCGGATTTTGGCCCCGAGCCGCGCCAATTCCTGAACGTGCATGAAGCGGTTTTCAAAAATCGTCTCGGTAATCCGCGACGAACCCTTGGCCCGCGTCATCAAGGCCATAAACTGGGCCTGCAAATCGGTAGGGAAACCGGGGAATGGCGCAGTCTCGACATCAACCGCGCGCAAGCCAGCACCGTTGCGGCTGACGCGCACCCCTTCATTGGTGGTGGTGATGCTGGTTCCCGCCTTGGTCAACACATCCAGCGCGGCCTGCAGCAACTCCGGACGGGCACCTTCCAGCAAAATATCGCCGCCTGTCATCGCCACCGCCATGGCATATGTGCCTGTTTCGATGCGGTCGGGCATGACCTGGTGTTCAGCACCCTTGAGCCCCGCGACACCCTCAATCTCGATGCGCGATGTGCCCGCCCCATGAATGCGCGCCCCCATTTTGATCAAACAATCGGCCAGATCAACAATTTCGGGCTCACGCGCCGCGTTTTCGATCAGGGTATGGCCCAAAGCCAGACTGGCCGCCATCAGCGCCATATGCGTGCCACCGACCGTCACCTTGTCAAACACGATATGTCCACCACGCAGGCCGCCCGGCGCTTTGGCAACAACAT
>DAICZI010000095.1 GCA_027311205.1 Beijerinckiaceae bacterium
CAATTTACTATATGGTTATTGCAAAAAATATGTCACTAATTTCATTTTTTTTGATGTTTTTTGATTTAATAATTTGGTTAAAAATTTGTTATTATCGTTTTTGATCAATTCGAGCGCCGTTACGAACTTGCTTTTATCGCGGTTTGGCCAATAATCTGACTGCTTCAACTTTGGATTTGGCCGAGCAAGAGACTATCAAGGGGCAACAGGGTCAGATTGGCGCAGTGGGGAATGATGGCATCAGGGCGCAAATTGGCGATGGTCACTGGCGCAGCGCGGCGCATTGGCCGAGCAAGCGCGCAGATGCTGGCGGCAGCGGGCTATGATCTTGCTTTGCACACCAGCCAGCGCAGCGCCGCTGAAACCGGGGCCCTGGCGCAGGAATTGCGCCAAGGTGGCAACAGGGTCGACGTGTTGATCGCTGATCTCGCCGCGCCCGAAGCCGTGCGGATACTTTTCGCCGAAGCGTGCAGCGGCGGGCTGGTCAGCTTGCTGGTCAACAATGCCTCGCTGTTTGAGCCCGACGAGGCTGCTGATTTCAGTGATGCCAGCATGGCTCACCACTGGGCGGTGAATCTGCACGCGCCCTGTCAGTTGGCACAGGCTGTGGCCAACCAGCCGGGGCTGGCGGAAGGCCTCGTCGTCAACATCATCGACCAGCGCGTCTGGCGGCTCAATCCGCAATATTTCAGCTACACACTGGCGAAATCGGCTCTTTGGACCGCGACCCGCACCATGGCGCAAGCCTTCGCGCCGCGCCTTCGCGTCAACGCCATCGGCCCCGGCCCTGTGCTGGCCAATCAGCGCCAGTCAAAGGAGCAGTTTGCCGAGGAGGCTAAGGCTACTCTCTTGCAGCGCCAGGTCAGCCTTGCGGACATCACCGACGCCATAGCCTATCTGATCAGCGCCCACAGCGTCACCGGCCAGATGATCGCCGTCGATTCGGGCCAGCACCTGGCCTGGCGCACGGTTGATATGGGCTGAAGCAGGCGCGAAATTTCACGCAAGGCCGGGGAAGAAATCCACCTTGATGTGCGAGCGGGCGATGCCTAACTGTCTCAAGATGCGCTGCACACCTGTCACCATAGCGTGCGGGCCGGATATATAGAACACGCGCTCGCCGAAATCAGGGATTTCCTGCCGGATTATGACTTCGTCGATAAATCCCTGATAGACCTCCGGCCATCGCGTCACTTCCCGCGCCACGGCATAGACAGTGCGAAGGCCAAGTTCCTGCTCAGCTTCAGCAAACAGCCCCGAATAGGCGATTTCGGCGACGAAGTTGGTACCATAAAGCATGACGACGGAACGAGCATCGCGTCGGTTGAGCATGTCCTCAACCATGCTGCGAAACGGCGTAATGCCGATGCCGCCCGCGATAAAGGCCAGTTTTTGCGCATGATCTTTCGGCAGGACAAACCCGCCCGACAAGTGCGATGCGTAAATCTGGTCACCCGGTCGCATGTCCGCCAGTTGCGTCTTGAAAGCGCTGCCACCCGGATAGAACTTGACACCCAGCCGCACTTCCGCACTGTCAGGTGCCGAGGCAATGGTGAAGGCGCGCCGGTTGCCGCGCTCATCGGGCTGGCGCACATCAAGCGTCCAGTCGAGATATTGGCCCGCCTGAAACGCCAGTTTGCGGTCGGCCTCGAAAACATAATCATAACAATCTGCGGCCATTTTTTCGATCCGCAGCAGGGTCAGGCGCAACCGCCCTTTCGGGCTGATGGCATAGGCCAGCACATTGCCCGCAAGCAAAGCGATTTCTGGCGTCAGGTAAAAGCTGCCGATGTGGATATTGGGCGAGGACAATGCACCTACCAACGTGCCGAAGGCGATGCGCGACCAGCGCGCCTGGGGAGCCGTCAGTGGCTCGGTGAGCATGGCAAAACCTGCAAACAGCAAGGGTGAATACAGCACCGCCTGCGTCAAATCATCGCCAAGCCCGCCCGGCGCGGCCGTGACAAACGTGAACAACAGATTTGCGAGAACATAGGCCGCCATCACATCAAAGCGCTGGAGCTTGCGCAGAACCAGCAACCCGCCGACCAGCACAAACGGCAGCAGCACAAGATTGCCACCAACCCACCATGTCGCCGGTTGGTTGAGCAGCAGCGCCGAAGCAGCAACCCCCAAAGCGACGGGGTCGAAGACATGCTTGCGGCCTGGTGCCAGCGTGAATTTGGAAGCAATGGCGACCAGGGACGCTAGCACCAGCCCCGCGACCCCCGGATGATCGGCGGCCGTAACGGGCGGCAAGATCAAAATCAGCAGAAATGCGGTGATATAGATTGATTCAGCATTGACCGGCACCCGCAAAATGGCCGCGAACAAACGGTTGGTCAGCCAACAGGTTCCGGTAATCACCAGTCCGGAAAATGCCAACGCGGTCGGCTCCGCGGCAACAAGCTTGAAGAAACCAAGCCCGAACGCCACAATCAGCAAGCTTCCGGCATAGTACAGCATAAGTCTGTACATGGTGATCCAACTGAGACGGGAGTCGATGAAGTTTTTCATGACACTACATAAGCTCCAAAACCACTGGTTTGGGTAGCAATGCCTTGCGAATCAACAACGTAACCTTCAAGTTCTGGCATGGCCTCAACAAAGTTGATACCCTCCAGACCCATGGCAAAGGCGGCGGTGGCAAAACGATCCGCCTCAAGCACATCGGCGGCGATCACGCTGATGCTGACGATATCGTCAATCAGACGGCCTGCCTGGTGCGGATTGTAAATGTGCTGGCCCCGCGCAGAAGTGCCCGATGTGGCAATGCCACGTCCTCCAAGGGCCAGTGCCTTAATGATTTCTCGCTCATTGAAGGGGTTGCGAATGCCGATAGTCCAATCGGCACCGTAAACATTTTTGCCACCGGTTTGAACATCGCCTCCAGCATCAACAAAATAATGGCAGGCACCACCAGCAACGATCAGGGTGGCGGCGTTGCGCACCGCCCAGCCTTTGACGATTCCGGAGGGATCGAGCGTGCCATCGGCGCGGCGAATGTCAAAATAGCCGCGCGTCTCGCGTTTGGTCTTGTCTGCAAGTGCCAGGACCTCGTGCATGTCGGCACTGCACTGCGCCAGCGTGATACGCCCTTCATTCAGCGCCGTGATCTCGCTGTCGGCGCGATATAGGCTGAAGCGCTTGTCAACTTCGGCAAAATAAGCAAAAACTTCGCCGATCAGTGCATCCGGCGCGGCATCGACGATGGCGACGGTGATCGGCATACCCATCAGGAGGTGGGTTTCCCGGCGCATGTTCAATGACTTGCTTGGCCAAGGGCGCCGGTCAGCGAGCGCAGGTAGGCGCGGCTGGTCAGTGTTGCACCCGACACAACGTCAACGCGCGTGCTCTGTGCCTTGATGACCTCGCGTTGCAGCAGGGGCAGGGCGCGGTGGTTGATCCTGCGACTGTTGGGCCGGTCATGCGGGAATTGCACCACATTGACCGAAATCAGGCGCCCACCCTGGATGTTGGCTTTCACCTGCACCTGGCCATAATACGCGCCCTCGACCGGGCCGAGAAAGCTGCCATTGTGATAAGCAGCGCTCACGGGGGTCAATACCAGCGGCGTACTCGCCTTGCGCAGGTTATGGCTGGGGTCGTTCAGCCATTGTGACCAGAAGGCTGCTTGCGCGGTGCCCATCAAAAACGTGCAAGATATGGCCGCGACCGTGGCGGCGGAAATTCCCGTGTGTGCAATTTTTTTCATCAGGCAAGCTCGCGCACCAGCGGAGATATAAACCGCAAGGCATTTAGCTTTATCACACGCACCTGAACGGAAGATGACCTCAAATGACATCGGAATGTCATGCAGGATTTGCACGGTGCAAGTCGCGGCGGATTTAGTAGTCCGACGATTCCCGGAACCATGGCGAACGCGAGCCAGGCACCGCACCTGCCCTCGCGCCCGGCTACAAAATAAACCGGCTCAAATCAGCATTGTCGGCCAGATCGCCAACGTGCTTGTCGACGAAGGCACCATCAATGTTAATCTGTTCATTGATGCGGTCGGGGGCAGAGAACGAGACTTCGTCCAGCACCCGCTCCATCACCGTCTGCAACCGCCGCGCGCCGATGTTTTCAACCGTGGAATTGACCTTGACAGCAATGCGGGCGATGGCGGCCACTGCATCGGCGCTGAAGTCCAGCGTCACGCCCTCGGTCTGCAACAGCGCGACATATTGCTTGATCAGGCTGGCTTCGGTTTCGGTCAGAATGCGGCGGAAATCATCCTCGTTCAGCGGCAGAAGCTCGACGCGGATCGGCAGGCGGCCCTGCAATTCAGGCAGCAGGTCGGAGGGCTTGGCAACGTGAAACGCCCCTGATGCGATGAACAGGATATGGTCGGTCTTGACCGCGCCGTGCTTGGTCGCCACCGTCGTGCCCTCGATCAGCGGCAGCAGGTCGCGCTGCACGCCCTCACGCGAGACATCGGCGCCGCCACGGCTTTCGCGTGCGCAAATCTTGTCGATCTCGTCGAGAAACACGATGCCATTGTTCTCGACATCGGCGATGGCGGCGCGAATCACCTCTTCCTGGTCGATCAGCTTGTCGCTTTCTTCGGCCATCAGCGGCTTGTGGGCCTCAGCGACGCTCATGCGGCGGGTCTTGGTTTTCGCGCTCATGCGGTTGAAAAAATCGCCAATCGACACTGCGCCGAACGATGCGCCGGGCATGTTCGGCAATTCAAACATCGGCATGGAGGAGGCAGGCGCAGCCACCTCGATCTCGATTTCCTTGTCATCGAGTTCGCCGGCATTGAGCTTGCGCCGAAAGCTGTCGCGGGTGTTTTGCGAGGCGGAAGTGCCGACCAGCGCATCTAGCACCCGCTCGGCTGCTGCCACTTCCGCCTTGGCGGTGACTTCGCGGCGCTTTTCGTCCTTTTTCAGCGCAATGCCAACCTCGACAAGGTCGCGAATGATCTGCTCGACATCGCGCCCGACATAACCAACTTCGGTGAATTTGGTCGCCTCCACCTTGATGAATGGTGCGTTGACAAGCCGCGCCAGACGGCGGGCGATCTCGGTTTTGCCGCAGCCGGTGGGGCCAATCATCAGAATGTTCTTGGGCAGCACCTCCTCGCGCATGGTGCCTTCGAGCTTCAGCCGACGCCAGCGGTTGCGCAGCGCAATGGCGACAGCCCGCTTGGCTGCGCTCTGACCGACAATATGGCGGTCGAGTTCGGATACAATTTCACGGGGAGAAAGGTCGCTCATAAATTTTCCGCTTCAGCCGTGGCTGATCTTTTCGATGACGTGATTGTGGTTGGTATAGACGCAGATATCGGCGGCAATGGTCAATGAGCGCCGCACAATCGCCTCGGCGTCAAGCGGCGTCTCAAGCAGCGCCCGCCCGGCAGCCAGCGCGAAATTGCCGCCCGAACCTATGCCCATCACGGAACCATGCTCGCTGGCTTCGGGCTCCAGGACATCGCCGGTACCGGGCAGCACCAGCGCCGAAATCTTGTCGGCCACCAGCATCATCGCCTCGAGGCGGCGCAAATAGCGGTCAGTGCGCCAGTCCTTGGCGAGCTCGACGCTGGCGCGCATCAACTGGCCGGGATATTGCTCCAGCTTGGCTTCGAGCCGCTCAAACAATGTGAAGGCATCAGCGGTGGCCCCGGCAAAACCGGCAATCACCTCGCCCTTGGCAAGGCGGCGCACCTTGCGGGCGTTCCCCTTGATGATGGTGGCACCGAGCGATACCTGACCATCACCACCAATGACTGTCTCGGTTCCCTTGCGAACCATGATAATCGTGGTGGCGTGCCAGAGGCTGTCGGAAGGAGCTGGTTGCATGGGGCGCTTTGTGTGGGAGACGCTGGAGCCCTGCATGTAAGGCTCCGGCGGCGGCGCCGCAAGCCTGCCTCAGGTTCGCCCGTAGCTTTCATCGAAAGAATAGCCCGCGCCGCGCACCGTGCGCAGCGGATCCTGCTCGCGCCCGCGCGACATTGCCTTGCGCAGACGCCCGACATGGACATCAACCGTGCGCTCGTCGATCTCGGTGGATTGCCCCCACACATGGTCGAGCAATTGCCCGCGCGAAAACACCCGGCCCTTGCGCTCCAGCAGAAATTCCAGCAGCCGGTATTCGGTCGGCCCCAGATGTATATCGCGCCCGGCGCGGCGCACCCGGTGCCGTTCGCGGTCGAGTTCGATATCGCCAGCAACAAGCTGGCCTGCAATTTTCTCGGGCAAAGCCCGTCGCAGCAGAGCTTTCACCCGCGCCATCAGTTCAGGCACCGAAAACGGTTTCACGACATAATCATCGGCACCCACGGCCAGTCCGCGTACTTTCTCGCTCTCTTCGCCGCGTGCGGTCAGCATGATGACCGGCAATTGCCTTGTGGCCTCGCGCGCCCGCATCCGGCGACAGATTTCAAGGCCGGAGACGCCCGGCAGCATCCAGTCGAGAATGACCAGATCAGGCGGGGTTTCGGCAAGGTGAAGCTCGACCTCATCGCCCCGCTCAACCCGGTCAACGAGATAGCCTTCGGCTTCCAGATTATAGGTCAGCAGCAGCGATAGCGCCGCTTCATCCTCCACCACCAGCACGCGCATGGCCATCTCACCGCGCGGCGGGCTTGCGCGCCTGCACCAGGTCGCTCAATTCGCGGTCGCTCAAACGCGCATCGTAAATCGAGCGCGGCTCCATGCTGCGCGCGACCACGGTGGCCAGCACCACGGC
>DAICZI010000096.1 GCA_027311205.1 Beijerinckiaceae bacterium
ACCAGGGCATGGCCGGGATCGAGCGGCTGATGCTGCACCGGCTCAAAGAACTCGACGTCGTTGTGCGCGCCGCTTTTGCCGCGTTTGATTACAATAAAGTGCTGACCTCGGTCACGGCTTTCATGGTCTCCGACCTGTCGGCGTTTTATTTCGATGTGCGCAAGGACGCGCTTTATTGCGACGCGCCTTCCAGCCAGAAGCGGCGCGGCGCGCTGGAGGCGATTGACCAGATTTTCCGTTGCGTCACGCTCTGGCTTGCGCCCATTCTGGTGTTCACCTGCGAGGAGGCCTGGCGTCAGGCCCATCCCGAGGCGCTGTCGGTGCATCTCGAAACCTTCCCGGAACTGCCGGAAAACTGGCGCGACGAGGAACTAGCCGCGCAGTGGAGCACGATCAGGCAGGCGCGCGGCGTGGTGACCGGTGCTTTGGAAATAGCGCGCGCCAACAAGGAGATCGGGTCGTCCCTTGAAGCGTCGCCTGAGGTCTATATCGCCGATGCGGCGCTTCTGGCCTTGCTGAAAAGTGTGGATTTTGCCGAAGTCTGCATCACGTCCGATATCAGGCTCATGGCCGGCGACGGGCCGGAAGCCGCCTTCCGCCTTGCCGATGTGCCCGGCGTCGCCGTGGTGACGCAGCGTGCCAGCGGCGTCAAATGCGCCCGCTCGTGGCGCTGGTTTGATCCGGCAACGGCGCTGCAGGGCTATCCCGATGTCACGCCGCGCGATGCCTTGGCCTTGCAGTAATTGGCGGCCTTGCAGAAAACGGCGACGCCGGCGGATGCAAGACCATGAGCGCCATGGGGGCAGGGCGCATACGCCTGACCGGGTTCATGGCCGCGGCAGCGGCGTGTGTGGTCGATCAGGCTGACAAGTTCTACATGCTGCGGATCTATTTCCCGCGCCATCCGCCGCCGGTCAGCCTCGGGCCGTATTTCACGCTGGAACGGCAGTGGAATCCGGGTATTTCCTACTCGCTGCTCACCGCCTCGACACCGCTCGGCCGCTTTGCGCTGCTGGCTTTGGCGCTTGTGGCAACCGTTGCGCTGGTCATCTGGATGTGGCGCGCGACAACCATTCTCACCAGCCTCGCCTTGGGGCTGGTGATTGGCGGGGCGGTTGGCAATGCGCTGGATCGCACCCGCTATGGCGCGGTCGCCGACTTCTTTTATGTGCACGTCGCCAGCTTTTCCTGGTATGTGTTCAATCTGGCTGATTGTGCCATTGTTGCCGGGGCGGCGCTTTTGCTTTATGAAGCGCTCTTCAGGCCCGCGCCGCCGATGGGTGCCCGCTAAGCCGCAAAAGCGCCCAGAACTTGGCGCAGGGACGTAACGTCCAATCTATCGAGAGGCCCGTCATGCTTGAGGCAAAGTCCGCATTTCGACCCGTGTTGATAGCCACCCTCGCGCTGGCGATGGGCGCGAGCCTCACGCCGGCCTGGGCTGGCGATGATGGTTCAGGCTCAATCCTGTCCGGCCTGATGGGCATTGCCGGGGTCGACCAGAAGCCGGATCCCGTGATCACCTACCGCGAACGCCCGCCGCTGGTGGTGCCGCCGCGCGACAGCCTGCCGACGCCGCAAGCCCGTATTTCCCGCACGGATCCAGCCTGGCCCAAGGATCCGGATGCCATCGCCCGGCGCAAGGCGCGCCATCCGAGCCGTTTCAACTTCATTCCTTCGTTTCATGATCATGGCCGCCTGATGACGCAGCATGAATTGCTGGCGCACCGGCTTGCGCCGGGCACCGCGCCCGCGGTTGTGCCCAATCAGTGCGATGCCAGTTCCAATAGCCGTGAATGCCAATTGCTCACGCCGCAGCAATTGGCGGCGTTCAAGCAGCCGGCTGCGCGCCAGGTGCTGACGCCGGGTGAGGAACCCGCCCGTCGCAGCCTGACCGATCCGCCACCAGGCTATCGCGTGCCGACTCATGCGGTCAGCGAAACCCGCGAAGCGCCGAAAGAGGATGATAACAGCCAATTCGCTTTCATCCGCGACCAGGCCAAGAAATGAACCTTTTATTGAGCCTGATGCCAGGCCGATCACCTGCATGACGATTTTTTGACGTTGAGGGGTGACGCCAAGGGTCATCGCGGCCTATATGCTGGAGCATGTAACCTGTTTGCAGGCCATGCTCCCTTTCAAGAAGAGCGGTTTCTGCAAACCTGATGCGGGAAACGCCATGTCCATGATTGCATCGACCCCGGTCGCCCTCACCCCGGCACCGGCAGCCGGGATCGGCACTGCTGCGCCACCTGTCAGCCATTTCACTTTGTCAAATGGCATGGACGTCGTGCTGATCGAAGACCACCGCGCGCCGGTGGTGACGCATATGGTCTGGTATCGCAACGGCTCCGCCGATGATCCGCCGATGAAATCCGGCATTGCGCACTTTCTTGAGCATTTGATGTTCAAGGGCACGAAGAACCATGAAAAGGGTTATTATTCCAACTTGATAGCGGATCTTGGCGGCCAGGAAAACGCTTTCACTTCGAATGATTATACGGCTTATTTTCAGCGCGTGGCCAGAGAGCATCTCGGCACCGTCATGGCCTATGAGGCCGACCGCATGGTCAATCTGGTGCTCGACGACGAGACCGTCAATCCCGAACGCGATGTCGTGCTCGAAGAGCGGCGGATGCGCACCGACAATGATCCGGCAGCGCAATTGCAGGAGGCGGTTCACGCCGCGCTCTTTACCCAGCATCCCTATGGCAAGCCGGTGATTGGCTGGGGCCACGAGATCGAAAGCCTCGATCGTCATGATGCCATGGCCTATTACCAGCGCTTCTATACGCCGGAAAACGCCATTCTGGTGGTGGCTGGCGATGTCACCCGCGCCGAGGTCGAGCCGTTGGCCGAGACCCATTATGGTGCCATTCCGGCCCGCGCGGCGCGTCCGCAACGCCTGCGCCCGCAAGAGCCACCCTCCCATGCGCATCGCCTGGTGCAACTCGCTGACGCCAAGGTCGAGCAGCCGAGCCATCAGGCGCTGTATCTGGTGCCCTCGGCGATGACCGCCAAAAACGGCGAGCAGGACGCGCTTGAATTGCTCAGCCATCTGCTCGGCGGCGGCCAGACCAGCCTGCTGTATCGCCGCCTGGTGCTGGAACAACAGATCGCGGTGGCAGCCGGGGCCTATTACATGGGCGGTGCGGTCGATGACACGCGGTTTTTTGTCTATGCCGTGCCCGCCGAGGGCGTGACGCTGGAAGCTGTCGATGCGGCCATCGAAGCAGAATTGGCGGTGGTGCGGCGCGTTGGCGTGGATGCGGCTGATCTCGCCCGCGCCAAGACCCGGATGATCGCCGATGCCGTCTATGCGCAGGACAATCAGGCAACGCTGGCGCGCTGGTATGGCGCGGCGCTGGCCACCGGCGAGGATATTGCCAGCATCACCGAATGGCCGCAACGCATTGCGGCGGTGACGCTGGAGCGAATCAAGCAGGCAGCGCAATTGTTGCAGCGCCATCGCGCGGTGACGGGCTATCTTATGACAGCAGAGGCGGACGCAAACCATGAATGATCTGTCGCAAGCCGGTTTGACGAGTTCGCGCGCCAGCCGGGTGCAAATGGTTACGGCCCCCTGCGGTGTCACGGCCTGGCTGGTGGAAGACTATGCCGTGCCGATTATCGCCGTGGATTTTGCTTTTCGTGGCGGCGCCGCGCAAGACCCCCAGGGTAAATTTGGGGCGGTGACGCTGATGTCGGCGCTGCTCGATGAGGGTGCGGGGGCGCTTGATGCCGTCGCTTTCCACAATGCCCTTGATGACAAGGCCATCGAACTGTCGTTTTCTGCCGACCGCGACCATATCAGCGGCCATATGCGCAGCCTTGCCGCCGAAGCGGCCAGCGCGTTCAACCTCATGGGCCTGGCCCTCAATGAACCGCGCTTTGATGACGATGCGCTGGAGCGGGTCAAGGCGCAGATGGTCGCGGGCCTGAAGCACGAGGCCAATGATCCCGACAGCGTTGCCGGCCGCGCTTTTCGCGCCGCGGCTTTCCCCAACCATCCTTATGGCCACGGCGCGCGCGGCACCATTGACAGTGTGCCGGCTATTTCGCGCGATGATGTTGTGAGCCTGCACGCCAGCCTGCTCGCCAGGGACAATCTCTGCATTGCCGTGGTGGGGGCGATCAGCGCCAAAGTGCTGGCCTCCGAACTGGAGCGGGTTTTCGGGCGGCTTGGGGCCAAAGCCGACACACGCTCGGTTCCGGCCGTTACCATGGCGGGGCTGGGCGAGACCAGGGTCAATGATCTTGACTTGACCCAGTCAACCGTACGCTTCGGGCGACCGGGCCTCAAACTGCATGATCCCGATTACAGCGCCGCGATGGTGGTCAATCACGTGCTGGGCGGCGGCATCTTCACCGCGCGCTTGTTCCGCGAAGTGCGCGAAAAGCGCGGCCTCGCCTATTCGGTCTATTCGCATCTCGCCAATTACGACCATTGCGACATGATGATGGGCGCAACGACGACCAAAAACGAGCGGGTCGCTGAATCAATTGAAGTGATTTCGCACGAAATCCGGGCGCTTGGCCAGGATGGCCCGACCGCCGAAGAACTGGAGAAAGCCAAGCGCTATCTCACCGGCTCCTATGCCCTGCGCTTTGATACATCGAGCAAAATTGCCGGCCAACTGGTGTTCCTGCAGACAGCCGGGTTTAGCGTGAGCCAACTCGATACCCGCAATGCCGAAATCGAGGCGGTGACCATGGCCGATGCGCAGCGCGCCGCAGCCCGGCTGTTTGGCGATGGCAAGCTGCTGGTGGCGATTGCCGGGCGGCCGCAGGGCCTGTGATGGCAGTGCCGCGCCCATGAACAAAGTCCGCCGCCTTGATCCAGTACTGATCGACCAGATTGCGGCGGTGGAGGTGATCGAGCGCCCCGCCGCCGCCGTCAAGGAACTGGTCGAAAATGCCCTTGATGCTGGCGCGACCAGCATTGAGGTGGTGATCGAGGCCGGCGGCAAACGTCTGATCCGGGTCAGCGATGATGGCGCGGGCATGGATGCCGCCGATCTCGCTCTGGCGGTTGAGCGCCACGCGACCTCGAAGCTCAGCCATGGTGATTTGCAACGTCTGACAACGCTGGGGTTTCGTGGCGAGGCGTTGCCCTCCATCGGCGCGGTCGCGCGGCTCGACATCGCCACGCGCCAGCATGGCGGCGCGCAAGGCCATTCTTTGGTGGTTGATTGCGGCATCAAGGGCCGCGTCATGCCGACGTCCACCACGCCCGGCACGCGGGTGGAAATCCGTGATCTGTTTGCGGGCGTGCCGGCCCGGTTGAAATTCCTCAAATCCGACCGCGCAGAGGCGCTGGCGGTGGCCGAAGCGGTCAAACGCCTGGCGATGGCCCATCCCGGCGTGCGTTTCGCCTTGCACGGCGAGGGCATCCAGGGCTTTGATTGGCAGGGCTTTGCCCCTGACAGCGACGGGCTGGAGCGGCTTGGCCAAATTCTGGGCGCCGATTTCCTCGACAATGCCCTGGAAGTGAATGCGGCGCGCGAGAGCGTCAGCCTTGCGGGATTCTGCGGCCTGCCGACGCTGCATCGCGGCAATGCGCAATTGCAGTTTCTTCATGTCAATGGTCGGCCGGTGCGTGACCGGCTGCTGCAAGGCGCGGTGCGGGCCGCCTATATGGATTATCTGCCCTCAGACCGCCATCCGCTGCTGGCGCTGTTCATCAGTTGCGACCCAGCTTTGGTTGACGTCAACGTCCACCCGGCCAAGTCGGAAGTGCGCTTCGCTGACCCAGGTTTGGTGCGCGGCCTGATCGTCGGGGCGCTGAAGGCGGCGCTGTCAGGCGCGCTGCACCGGGCTACCACAACCGGCGGTGCCAGAGCGTTGGGCCGATTGGCGGCCTATGCCCCACAGTCCAAACCGCCGGGAAACTGGGATTGGCAGGCCTCACCGGCAGCACCCGCGGCTCCGGGATTTGCGGGCATGAGCGAACCAATGGCGCGCGCCTTTGCCGGGCCGGACGCCGATGATGCCAGCGAGGCGCCGCTCGGTGCGGCGCGCGCGCAAATCCATGATGCGTTCATTCTGGCGCAGAGCCGTCGCGGTCTCGTCGTGGTTGACCAGCACGCCGCCCATGAGCGGCTGGTCTATGAGCGCCTGAAGAAAGCCCGCGCGGACGGACCAGCCGCCGGGCAGGGGCTGCTGATGCCGGCGATCATTGACTTTGATGATGCCGCGCTCGTTGCACTCGAAGGCGTCCAGGCTGAGCTTGGCAGCCTTGGGCTCGCGCTTGAGCGCTTCGGGCCGGGCGCAATTCTGGTGCGCTCCACGCCTGCTGTGCTCGGTGACATCAATCCCGAAGCGCTGGTGCGCGATCTGGCCGATACGCTGCTCGAAGGAGCGCGCACCATGGCACTGGAGCAAAAGATCGACCATGTGCTGAAAACTTTCGCCTGCCATCATTCGGTGAGGGCAGGGCGGCGGATGCGCCTTGAAGAAATGAACGCGCTGCTGCGCGAGATGGAAGCAACGCCAGGTTCGGGCCAGTGCAATCATGGCCGACCCACCTGGATTGAATTGCCACTGGCCGATCTCGAAGCGCTGTTTGGCCGCAAATAAGGCGCGGGCGCGGCTTGTTTCAGCCGCGGCGTGCTGGCACAAGCGAGCCAAGCCGTGTCAATCCCGGCCCCCTTAGAGAAACTGCCATGCTCACCCCCCACACCCATCAAT
>DAICZI010000097.1 GCA_027311205.1 Beijerinckiaceae bacterium
CAGACGACCTGGGATGGCGTCAATGCGCACGCCAAATGATGGCACCGTGAAGGAATGGATCACATCCGCACCCGTCACCTGCACCAGAATGGTCTTGCCAACCGGCACAACGGCGGGATTATCCACCGAAAGCAGGCGCAACTGGTCCTTGGACGCATCTATCTTGTTGTCGGGGATCAGCATCGAATCAAACGAAAAGCCGCCCTGGCTCTTGGGATAATTGTACGACCAATACCACTGATGGCCGGTGACCTTCATGGTGATATCCGGCTTCGGCAGGGTCAACTGGTTGGTGAGCAGCTTGAACGACGGCACGGCGATGACGACGAGGATCAAGATCGGAATCACCGTCCACGCCATTTCCAGCATCGTGTTGTGCGTGGTGCGCGAGGGAACAGGATGACGCTTTTCGCCAAACCGCACACCAACGTAAATCAGCAGCCCCAGCACAAACAGGCAAATCGTGGTGATGATCGGCATCAGCAGATCATTGTGGAAGATGTGAATGTCATGGGCAAGAGACGTATCCCCGGGGATGAAACCAACTTGCCCGGGAACGGCATGGCCAATTGGCCCCGCCGCCAGCGCCACCGAGGGCAGCCCCACCAGAGCGGCCAGGGCCAAGCTCTTCACCACTCTTGCATATCCAGACATGTCGCTGTCTCTCCGCGCACATTTCAACGCACCAATGATGATTCCTTCACCACCGTCGTGCCCTGTCAAACCACAAACCGCGATTGTGCGCAACATTGCACAAGGCGACATGGTTGCGTCAAAAATGCGCGGGCCTGGTGGCGAGGCTCACCACGCACCGCCCGCTCCGCCGGAAAACGAGAGAACCCGCGTCATCTGTTTCTGCGGCCTTTTCGCCAACAACGGCACGTCGGGGAGCGCTTGACAGGTCGCCGCCATTTGCTACGCAAGAGCCGCTGCGCTAGGAGTGCCGCAGCGTTTCCTGTCGGGCCGGGACTTGGGCCGAACAGAAAATGGACAGGTAAGTTCGGTGTACCGAACCTGACAGACCGGAATATTGATGCGCCCGTTGATCATCAGAGTGTTTGCCGCAACCTGTGCCGCTCTGGCGCTGGCTTCAGTGATGCCAGGTGCCATGGCGCAAGGCGTGATCAAAGCCAAGTTTGGCGATTGGGACAAGCGCTGCCGGACGCCGACCGGGGCAACCAGGCAGCAATGCGTCCTTGTGCAGAAAGTCAGCGCTGAGGATCAACCCAACCTGACCCTCATGGCGGTGGCGCTCAAGACCGCCGATGGCAAGCGCAACCTGCTGCGCGTCGTGGTGCCGCTGGGCGTGCTCCTCCCCTCCGGACTGGGGCTGAAAATCGACAACGTCGATATCGGACGTGTCAATTTTGTGCGCTGCATCGCTCAAGGCGACGAGCACGGCTGTGTCGCGCAATCGGTGCTCGACGACAAGTTGCTGAAACAGCTCGAAAACGGCAAGGTCGCGACCTTCATCATCTTTGAGACCCCCGAGCAAGGAATTGGCATTCCGTTGCAACTCAAGGGCTTCAAACAGGGCTATGACAGCCTGCAGTGATCGGCTAAACAACATCAAAATTCAGGCGGGAGCCCGTGGTCATGCGTCATAGTTTCAGGCCGTTTCAAAGCAAACCCCGCATGGCACTGCCGCTGGTCGCCAGTGCGCTGCTGGCGCTGGCCGGCTGCGGCACGATGGGTGGCCCGCAGAGCCCGGACGCGCCCGCCGCCAACACCAGCACGCTCGCCTCTTTGCTGACTTTCCACACGACATCGCCGCCACCCCTCGCCCCGCAGCCGGAAAAGCCAAAGGACATAATCTGCCCGCACATAGAAATTCCTGATGGCGCTGCGGACGTGCGCGTCGGCGGTAGCGGTAACAGTGGCGTCAACTATCAGTATTCGATAGATCATGTCGCTCGCCAGTGCGATCTCGAAAACGGCAGCATTGCCATCAAGGTCGGAGTTCAAGGCCGGGTTTTGCTTGGGCCGGCGGGCAGGCCTGGCAATTTCACCGTGCCGGTGCGTTTCGCAATCCGCCGCGAGAGCGATCAGAAAGCCGCAGCAACTGATTTCGAGAAAGTCGGCGTCAGCATTGCTGGCGATCACACGCAGGCCGCTTTCACGGCGATTTCGCAACCGATGCTCATCCCCAATCATGGCGAAACAGAAGATCAGGATTTCACCGTCCTGGTCGGCTTCGATCAGGGCCATCCCGCCAAGCCGGCCCACCGCCCCATCCGTCACCGGCGCATCCGGCACAAGAAACGCTGAAGGCGCGATAACGTGGCCACATCTCCCCTTCACGCCCGCTTGATCATCCTCGGCGCTGGCCCCGCTGGCTATACCGCAGCGATTTATGCCGCCAGAGCCATGCTGAAGCCCGTCTTGATTGCCGGATCAGAACCCGGTGGCCAGTTGATGATCACCACCGATGTTGAAAATTATCCCGGCTTTGCCGAACCGGTGCAGGGGCCGTGGCTCATGGAGCAATTCCGCCTGCAAGCCGCGCACGTCGGCGCCACGCTCATCAGCGACCATGTCGGCAGCGTTGACCTGAGCCAGCGCCCGTTCCGCCTCACTGGCGACAATGGTGAACATTACACCTGCGATGCGCTGATCATCGCCACCGGTGCCAAGGCGCGTTGGCTGGGCCTGCCGTCCGAGGATAAATTCAAGGGCTATGGCGTTTCGGCCTGCGCCACCTGCGACGGGTTTTTCTTTCGTGGCAAGCGGGTATTCGTGATTGGCGGCGGCAATTCCGCGGTCGAGGAAGCGCTCTATCTCAGCCACATTGCGGCCCGGGTCACCGTCGTGCATCGGCGCGATCATTTCCGCGCCGAGCGGATTTTGCAGGAGCGGCTTTTTGCCGCCCCCAATGTCGACGTCATCTGGAACCATGAAGTCGTGGAAATATGCGGCCAGCAAGACCCGCCAGGCGTCAATGAACTGGTGTTGCGCGATGTCATCAGCGGTACCAGCACCCGCCATGCGCTCGACGGCCTGTTTGTCGCCATCGGCCACGAACCTGCGTCTAGCCTGTTTGACGGACAGATCAAGCTGAAGCCCAACAAATATATCGCGACGACACCCGGCACGACCGAGACCAGCGTGCCCTGTGTGTTCGCAGCCGGCGACGGCGCCGACGACACCTACCGACAGGCCGTCACAGCCGCCGGCCTCGGCTGCATGGCAGCCCTGGAAGCGGAAAAATATCTGGCGGGTTTGGCGAGCGGTTGAGGACGGATGTCTTCAAGAACCTGCGGCGCATCGTATCAATTGCTGTCATGGCGAGAGGTGCCCGCAATGACGGAAGATCGAGTTTAATTACAGCTCACTTGTGCGGCGGATGATCATGGCCATGGTGGTTATCATGATCGTGATGATCATGGTCATGATCGTGATGATCATGCCCGTGATGGTCATGGCCATGATGATCATGCTCATGATGATCATGCCCGTGATGATCATGCCCCTCATGGCCGTGCGCGGCGTGTGTTTCGGCGGCATAGGCACCGCCCTCTGGCTCAAAGGATGTCTCGATGGGGCGCAGCTTGGCGCCCAGGGCCTCAAGCGCCGCCTCGAGGCCCTTATCGGCCCGAATACGCAGCGCGGTTTTGGTGATTTCAACCGGCACATGGCGATTGCCGATATGCCAGGCCAGCCGCGCCAAAACCTGCGGATCAGCGGCGCGAACCTCGACGAGCATCTCGGGCGCAGCCACCACTTCGATCAGCCGGCTGTCTTCCAGTTCAAGCGCGTCGCCGCCGCGCAGATGCACCGCCTCCGGCAGATCCAGCAGAAACTGCAGACCGCCTGTCCCCACCATATGCAGGCGGCGATGATGCCTGTCCTCGGAATCCAGCAGCACGCTGTCAGCCGCCTCTACCTTCCAACTGCCCCGCCCCTGCACTTTGGGGGCGCGGGGCACGCGAGAATGGTCATTGGACATGGCGAGGCTCCCAAAACAACATGGCGCGCCAGAGGGCGCGATGCGCAGCGCCATCAATAGCGGGCTTCCAACCCTGGCACAATCGGCCACGGTTCACATCGATGCCAGCATCCCGCCATCAATATAAATCATCTGGCCATTGATATAATCGGATGCTGACGAGGCCAGAAACACCGCAGCGCCCACCAGTTCGTCCGGCTTGCCCCAGCGTTTGGCGGGCACCCGCGTCATCAGCCAGGTGTTGAAATCGGCATTGTCCATCAGCGCCTGGTTCATGTCTGTCAGCATGTAGCCGGGGCCGATGCCATTGACCTGCAAGCCCTTTGCCGCCCATTCCACCGCCATGGACCGCGTAAGCATTTTGATGCCGCCCTTGGCCGCCGTATAGGGCGCGACCGTCGGGCGCGCCAATTCGCTGGCCAGCGAGCCGATGTTGATGATTTTGCCATGCCCGCGCGCCACCATCCGCCGCGCCGCCTCGCGCCCGATGACAAAGGCGCTGGTGAGGTTGGTGTCGATCACCCTGCGCCATTCGTCGCTGGTAAACTCCAGCAACGGCTTGCGCACCTGAATGCCAGCATTATTGACGAGAATATCAACGGCCGTGCCCTCAGAATCCAGCTTCCCAAAAGCCGCCACCACTTTGGCCTCATCGGTGACATCAAAGCCGAGCACGTCAGCGGCAAGGCCCTCGCCTTTCAGGCTGGCTTGCGCGGCTTGCAGGCGCTTGGCATCAACCCCGTTGAGAAGTACCCGCGCCCCCGCCCGCGCCAACCCGCGCGCCATCACGAAGCCAAGGCCACGCGACGAACCCGTCACCAGCGCGGTTTTACCAGAAAGATCAAACGGATTATGGCTCATGGGCTCAACCTAAAGGCTTGACCTGCGCACCGTCAAACCAGCGCGCTCAAAAACCGCTGGCAGCAGCGCGGTGCCAAGGCCAGGGCCATCCATGGGATAGACAAAGCCATCCTTGATCACCGGCGCCGCGCTCACCAATTCGCGATACCAGCCCCTGTCGAAAGCCCGCACCGATTCATCATGCCCGAAGCTTCATGGCCGAGAATAATCGGCTCGGTGACCCTGATGACCCCGATACCGCCTTCCCAGAAAGAATGGATGTCGGAGCCGCAAAGCCCACCCGCTCCGACATGCAGCAGCACCTGATCGGGGCCGATTTCACCGACCTCGCGTTCCTCGACGCGAACATCGCCCGCCTTGTGCAGCACGAGGGCTCTGGTTTTCATGATGACTCTCCTTGCGGCCTGGCGCTGTTGGCCACCAGCATGGATTGCATGATCTGGTCGGAAATGTCCTTCAGGCCAGCAGGCGAATGCGGCAGGAACAGGGTATTGGTCTTGTCATTTTCGCCAATGGCTTTCAGTGTATCGAAATACTGGGTGATCAGCACGAGATGCATCACTTCCGCAGTGGAGGTTGATCCTACGACCTTCTGAAATTCCGAGATGGACTCTTGCAGGCCAACGATGATGGCGCGGCGCTGGTTGGCAATGCCCTGGCCTTGCAACGCCTGGCTCTCGGCCTGCGCTTCGGCTTTTTTCACCACCAGGATTTTCTCGGCCTCGCCACGCGCATTGGCCGCGACCTGCTCGCGCTGGGCGGCATTGATGTCATTCATCGCCGATTTTACCTTGGCATCAGGCACAATGTCAGTCACCAGCACATTGACGATTTCATAGCCAAAATCGGCCATGTCGACATCAAGCTCCTTGCGCACGGCGGCAGCAATGCTCGATTGGCTGGCAAACACTTCATCAAGCGTCATGCCGGGCACATGGCCGAGAATCACCTGCTCGACATAGGATTGAATCTGCTGGGTGGGATCGGCCAATTTGTAAAAGGCATCATAGGCCTTGTCAGGCCGGACGCGATTTTGCACCGAAATCGGGATGGTCACAAAAACGTTATCGCGTGTTTTGGTTTCCATGGTCAGCGTAATCTGATTGACCCGCAAGCTGATGCGCCCGGCTACCATATCAAACCACGGCAATTTCCAATTCAACCCAGGTTGGCCAATGGTTCGGAATTTGCCAAACCTTGTGATGATGGCGACCTGCGCCGTCTGCACTGTGTAAAAGCACCCAAGCAACAACGAAAGCGCGATGAAACCTACAAAAATCAGGAGAACTAAAAGCGTGATGGCGAGCATGGTGCATCTCCTTCGTGCCTGCGGCCCCTCGTCAAACCCGGGTCTGGCAGCACGACGCCATCATTATAGCATGTGTTGCGTCGACGCGTTGCCAGGGGCAGCAGGTTCTGGCGGCGAGCTGCCTGATGCAATTGACGGCCAGCTTCCAATGCCGAATGATGACCGACCATGCGCGCAGCGCTTTGAAACCAGGATATCATGCTCATGAACGGCTTGGCGGCTTCGCTCGGACACTGGCTGGCGCGCGTGATCTCGCAGCCCTACCACGTCCATAGCAGTGTTCCGCCCGTGCGCATGGCGGCGTTGCGGGCCACGCTCCAGCCGGGCGACGTGCTCCTGGTGGATGGCCACAGCAAGGCAGCATCGGCGATAAAATATCTCACGCAATCAAGCTGGTCACATGCCGCGCTCTATATCGGCCCACAGGAGGGGACGGGTGATTCCGCCGGTCTGGAATTTATCGAAGCGGACGTCGTCGAAGGGGTGCGCCGCGTCGGCCTTGATGCCTATGCCGGGC
>DAICZI010000098.1 GCA_027311205.1 Beijerinckiaceae bacterium
CTGCCACACAAGGCGCTTGGCGTCGATATTGCCTTCGAATGCACCGGCATTTTCACGGCGCGCGACAAGGCCGCGGCGCATCTGGCAGCGGGTGCCAAGAAGGTGCTGATTTCTGCCCCCGGCGATGGTGCTGACCTCACCGTGGTTTATGGTGTCAATCACCACAAGCTGACCAAGGATCACCTTGTTGTCTCCAATGCCTCCTGCACCACCAATTGCCTCGCGCCCGTCGCCCATGTGCTGCACAATGCCATTGGCATTGACCACGGCTTCATGACCACGATCCATTCCTATACCGGCGACCAGCCGACGCTGGACACCATGCACAAGGATCTCTACCGCGCCCGCGCCGCGGCATTGTCGATGATCCCGACCAGCACCGGCGCTGCCAAGGCGGTGGGTCTGGTGCTGCCGGAACTGAAGGGCAAGCTCGATGGCTCGTCCATTCGCGTGCCGACGCCCAATGTCTCGGTTGTCGACTTCAAGTTTGTCGCCAAGCGCGCGACCAGCATTGAGGAAATCAACAATGCCATCAAGGCGGCGGCAAACGGCCCGCTGAAGAACATTCTTGGCTTCACCGATCAGCCCAATGTCTCCATGGATTTCAACCATGATCCGCATTCCTCTATCTTCCACCTCGACCAGACCAAGGTGATTGACGGAACCTTCGTGCGTATCCTGTCGTGGTATGACAACGAATGGGGCTTCTCCAACCGCATGAACGACACGGCGGTAGCGATGCACAAGGTGGGATGAGAGGAATTCGATGAGCGAGCCCATCGAAAAAGGTGAAATTGGTGATCTGGCGGAGCTCTTTATCAGGAGCTTCCCGGACACGCACTGTCTGCCTTGTGGGGGTGGCGATGTCTATATTTTGCCTTCAGCGCGACAGGCCTTCATGATGGGCTAATGCCAAAACTTCGGCCAGTTGCCGCCTGGAGCGCGGGCGCAGGGATTGTCTTCGCACCTATCAAGGTATCTCATCCATGAACAAGTCCTTCAAAACTCTCGACCAGGCCCAGGTTTCGGGCAAGCGCGTGCTGGTGCGTGTTGATCTCAATGTGCCGATGGAGAACGGCAAGGTGACCGATGCCACCCGCATCGAGCGCATTTTGCCGACCTTGCGAAACATTGCCGAGCGCGGCGGCAAGGTAATTTTGCTGGCGCATTTTGGCCGTCCCAAAGGCGGGCCGGACGAAGCCAATTCGCTGCGCCCGGTAGCGGGTGCGCTGGCGCAGCATCTGGGCAAGCCGGTTGCCTTTGCGCCTGATTGCATCGGGCCGCAAGCGGAAGAAGCCATTGCCAAAATGAAAAGCGGCGATGTTTTTCTGCTCGAAAACACCCGCTTTCACAAGGGCGAGGAAAAGAATGATCCGGCGCTGTCCGCCGAAATGGCGAGGCTCGGCGACATTTATGTCAATGACGCCTTTTCGACGGCGCATCGTGCCCATGCCTCAACCGAGGGCATTGCCAGGCTGCTCCCCGCCTATGCGGGCTTCACCATGCAGGCCGAGCTTGAGGCTTTGGGCAAGGCCCTGGAGCACCCGAAAAAGCCGGTGGCGGCCGTGGTGGGCGGCGCAAAAGTTTCGTCCAAGCTCGACCTTCTCGGCAATCTGGTGAAGAAGGTCGATCTGCTGATCATTGGTGGCGGCATGGCCAACACGTTTTTGGCGGCGCTCGGCACCAAGGTCGGCAAAAGCCTCTGCGAGCATGATCTGGTGGGCACCGCCAACGAGATCATGGCCAAGGCCAAAGCCGCTGGCTGCGAAATCGTGCTGCCGGT
The DNA here is from genome assembly GCA_027311205.1 of Beijerinckiaceae bacterium. GTDB lineage: Bacteria > Pseudomonadota > Alphaproteobacteria > Rhizobiales > Beijerinckiaceae > REEB77. The sequence continues at coordinate 1,784 of DAICZI010000098.1, forward strand.
GGATGGCGTGCTCGCCAAGGAGTTCAAGGCACAGGCACCCCATCGGGTCGCCGCAATCAGCGACATTGCCGCCGATGAAATGATGCTCGACATTGGCCCGAAAAGTGTCGCGCATGTCATCGAAAAGCTCAAGACCGCCCACACTCTGGTGTGGAATGGGCCATTCGGAGCCTTCGAGATGGCCCCGTTCGATCAGGGCACGGTGGCGGTGGCGCGCGAGGCCGCCCGGCTCACCAAAGCCGGAACTTTGACCAGCGTCGCTGGCGGTGGCGATACTGTATCTGCGCTCAATCACGCCGGCGTCGCCGATGACTTCAGCTACGTCTCCACTGCAGGCGGCGCTTTCCTCGAATGGCTCGAAGGCAAAGCCTTGCCGGGGGTTGAAGCCCTGAAAGCCTGATAAGTCAGGTTGAACTTTGATAAATTGGAGCCAATTTCGCGGCTATTGCGCCTGATGCCAAGCAACCGAGGGGCCTTCGGAGAGCTCTTGGCCGCTTCGTCGCTAACTGCGGTGCAATGGCCGTCATTTCGTATGATTCTACGTCAGGACAGCCATTACAGAGCCTTCAGGCATCGGCACCCGGATCGGCAATGAACCCAGTGGCTTTAATTCCGGCTACCGCACAAGTCTCATCCTGATCCGAAACATCGCCGGAAATGCCAACCGCGCCGATAATATCGCCCGCACCATCGCGGATCAGCACGCCACCGGGCACCGGCACCATCCGGCCAGCAAAAGCGGCCGCCGCGGAGGTAAAAAATTGCGGCATCTTCACGGCGCGCGCCGCCAGATTGCGGCTGCCAAAGCCCATGCCGAGCGCACCCCAGGCCTTGCCGGTCGCAATCTCAACGCGCCCAATGCCGGATTTATCCTCGCGCTTGATCACAACCACATGACCACCGCCATCCAGCACCACAACCGTCAGCGGTGCAAGGCGGGCCGTGCGCCCGGCAGCCAATGCGGCATTGGCCAGCGTATCGGCTTGCGCCAGATTGATGTTCGACATGAAATTCCCCCAAACAATATCAAGCTAGTTTCGACACGAAAGCGTGCAAGCGTCAAGCTGTTGCGTGCAACGGACACATCAAAGCCAGGAATAGCTCTTGACAGAGCGCCTGTCGGCGGGCTCATTTTGCCCCAACCAAATACGTCAACGCGCTTTCAAAGGAAACACCGATGGCCCGCATCACCCTCCGCCAGTTGCTCGACCATGCGGCTGAACATTCTTACGGCGTGCCCGCCTTCAACATCAATAATATGGAGCAGGCCCTCGCCATCATGGAGGCGGCCAACAAGGTCAATGCGCCGGTGATCATGCAGGCAAGTCGCGGCGCGCGCTCCTATGCCAATGATGTCATGCTCACCCGGATGATGGATGCAGTGGTGGAAATTTACCCGCATATCCCGATTTGCGTGCATCTGGATCACGGCAACAGCGAAGCGACCTGCATGACGGCGATCCAGTCGAATTTCACGAGCGTGATGATGGACGGTTCGCTGCTTGCTGATGGCAAGACGCCTGCGGATTATGACTACAACACCCGCATCACCCGCGCCGTGGTCGACATGGCGCATTGGGCGGGCGTCTCGGTTGAGGGCGAACTGGGCGTGCTCGGCTCGCTGGAAACCGGCATGGGCGACAAGGAAGACGGCCACGGTGCCGAGGGCAAGCTCAGCCATGATCAATTGCTCACCAACCCGGATGAAGCCGTCAAATTCGTCAAGGCAACCAGGGTTGATGCGCTCGCCATCGCCATGGGCACCTCGCACGGCGCCTACAAGTTCACCCGCAAGCCGGACGGCGCGATTCTCGCGATGAACGTGATTGAGGACATCCACCGCAAATTGCCCAACATGCATCTTGTTATGCACGGCTCCTCCTCAGTGCCGCAGGATCTGCAGGACATCATCAACGAGTTCGGCGGCAAGATGCCGCAAACCTGGGGCGTGCCGGTGGCCGAAATCCAGCGCGGCATCAAGCACGGCGTCCGCAAGATCAACATCGACACCGACAATCGCATGGCCATGACCGGCCAGATCCGCAAAGTGCTGGCGCAAAACCCCGGCGAGTTTGATCCGCGCAAATATCTGAAACCCGCCATGGAGGCGATGACCAAACTTTGCCAGCAGCGGCTGGAAGAATTTGGCACCGCCGGCCAGGCCGACAAAATCGGTCGCATCGCCTCGACCGCCGAAATGGCCAAGCGCTATGCGACGGGCAAGCTTGACCCGGTGTTTGCCTGAGGTCACCGGTAGCGAAAAGGAAAGCCAAGCCATGACGGCATCGTCCCTGACCCTCTACACCAACCCTCAATCGCGCGGGCGCATTGCGCGCTGGATGATGGAGGAGGTGGGAAAACCCTATGAGACTGTGTCTCTGGCTTGGGGGAGTGGCCTGAAGTCGCCCGATTATCTGGCGCTGAACCCGATGGGCAAAGTGCCAGCCCTGCGCCATGGCAAGGTGATTGTCACCGAGGTCGCGGCCATCTGCGCCTATCTCGCTGATGCGTTTCCGGCGGCGGGGCTGGCCCCGCTCTCCACCTCGCCGTTGCGCGGGCCCTATTATCGCTGGTTGTTTTTCGCTGCCGGTCCCCTGGAATCAGCGCTTAGCAACAAGGCGCTCGGCTTTGTGGTGCCGCCCGAGCGCGAGGCGATGATGGGCTATGGCCGTTATGACACCACGCTTGATACGCTGGAAGGCGCTGTGAAAGCGGCCTCGCCGTTTCTGCTTGGCGCGCAATTTTCCGCAGCTGACCTTTACGTCGGTTCGCATCTCATGTTCGGCATGCAGTTTGGCACCATCGAAAAGCGCCCGGCCTTTGTCGATTACGCCGCGCGGCTCTCCAGCCGCCCGGCCTACAAGCGCAGCAACGACCTCGATAATGCGATGATGGCGGCGAAGGGGTGAATTTTTCCGTCATCGCGAGAAGCGCAGCCCAGATGCAACCCGCAGGTTTCCGGAGACACCTGGTTTCCTTCGCAGCGCTGGCAATGGCAGCGGTTTATACTGTATTTCAATGAAAGTTCCGGGCATTTCAGCCCGGAGACACCGCTCACCGTGGCAGATCGCTTGACCCCATCAAGTCCTGGTCGACCGATTGGGCGGCCTGGCGGCCTTCGCGGATTGCCCAGACCACCAGAGATTGGCCGCGCCGCATATCGCCGCATGCGTAAATTTTCTCCACCGACGCCTTGTAGCGCCGGGTGTCGGCGGCGACATTGCCGCGCGGATCGAGCTTCACCCCAAGCGCGTCGATCAGCCCTTCGTGCCGGGGCGCGACAAAGCCCATGGCGAGCAAAACCAGATCGGCTTTGATCTCGAAATCGCTGCCGGCAATTGGCTGCATCTTGTCATCGACCCGCACCACATGCAGTTTCTTGACCGCACCATTTTCGCCGGAAAGATGTGTGGTATTGACGGCGAAATCACGCTCGGCGCCTTCTTCCTGGCTGGATGAAGTGCGCAATTTCAGCGGCCAGTTCGGCCAGGTCACGGCTTTGTCTTCCTTTTCCGGGGGCTTGGGCATGATTTCAAGCTGGGTGACGCTGATTGCGCCCTGGCGGATCGAGGTGCCGATGCAATCGGAACCGGTGTCGCCACCGCCGATCACCACCACATGCTTGCCTGCCGCCAGAATTGGAGCGTTGGTCTCGACCTGCTCGCCACTGACGCGGCGATTTTGCTGGGGCAGAAAATCCATGGCGAAATGCACGCCGGCCAGATCGCGCCCCGGCACGTTGAGATCGCGGGGTTTTTCCGCGCCGCCTGCCAGCACGACGGCATCATGTTTGGCACTTAGCTCCGCCGCGCTCACATCGACGCCGACATTGACGTGGCAATGGAAAATGACGCCTTCGGCCTCCATCTGCGCCACGCGCCGGTCGATCAGATGCTTTTCCATTTTGAAATCAGGGATGCCATAGCGCAGCAAGCCGCCGGGCCTGGCATTTTTCTCATAGACGTGCACCTCATGGCCGACACGGGCCAATTGCTGGGCGCAGGCAAGGCCCGCCGGCCCCGAGCCAACCACGGCGACCGACTTGCCGGTCTTGTGGCTGCTTGCCTCCGGCTTGATCCAGCCTTCCAGCCAGCCGCGATCAACAATGGCGCATTCAATCGATTTGATGGTAACCGGCGAATCAATGATGTTCAGTGTGCATGAGGCCTCGCAGGGCGCGGGGCAGATGCGGCCGGTAAATTCCGGGAAATTATTGGTCGATTGCAGGTTCGCCAGCGCTTCCTGCCAATCGGCCTTGTAAACCAGATTGTTGAAGTCGGGGATCTGGTTGTTGACCGGGCAGCCATTGTGGCAAAACGGAATGCCGCAATCCATGCAGCGCGCCGCCTGATCCTTGATCGCCTCGTCCGACAGCGGAATGACAAATTCCTTGTAATGGCGGATGCGGTCGGAAGCCGGTGCATAGCGCCGATCCCGCCGGTCAATTTCAAGAAACCCTGTTACCTTGCCCATGATGTGCCCCGCGAATTTTGTGCCTGTATAGGGTGTGAAACCCCGATGTGGAAGTACCTAAGGTGCCGCCGCAGCGGCGTAAACAGCTTGGGTTTGCTGTTGTGGAACGCTGTCTTGACTGAATCTAATCCGCTCACGGGTTACGCCGCTCTCTCGAATTCTTTAATGGCCTTGGCGGAAAACTGCTGGGTCGCGTGCAAAAATTCAAGCGCAACGATTTTCCCGTTCGCATCAAAATCCACGATGATGCCCGCCTGAGTTTCCTCCGATTCGAGGATTTGCTCGTCGGTCAGCCGAATGACGAGGGCATCGACCTCGGCGTCGTGGGTGACTTTCATTTCTTCGTCTCCG
>DAICZI010000099.1 GCA_027311205.1 Beijerinckiaceae bacterium
CCGACAAATATCGTACGCCAAAGGTCATACAAATTGCCACTCCCTGCGGTGCGCATCAGAGTTCTGCCCCTAATTGTGATTAAGAATCAATATCTTGTATTTATTGACGACAAGTTATCAACCGCGAAAAAGCTCATATGTGGGGCGCGAAAAAGACGAATCTTACACGCAAAATATGAAGCGGCCTCTTTCATCGCTCTAGTTGACAAACCCCACGCTTTCCGCAACATCGGCGTGTCATCCAATCCCTGCGGGAGAGTCGGACATCAAGCCGACGCCGAAGGCGCAACCGCCCCGGAAACGCTCAGGCAAACGGACCGCCGGGACAGACACTCTGGAAAGTGATGCGCTGCAAGGTCGCATCCACCGACGGGCGTAACTTGCGTTGGCCACCGAGGCCGCGTGGGGAAATCTCTCAGGTTCCAAGACAGAGGGGGCGCTGACCGGAGCATCCGGCGCGCGTCTGCCATTGGATCACCATGCCCGATATCCCTGTTCTTCAGCAAACCCCGTTGCACGCGCTGCATTTGCGGCTGGGTGCCCGGATGGTGCCCTTCGCTGGCTATGACATGCCGGTGCAATATCCTGATGGCATCCTGAAGGAGCATCTGCACACCCGCGCGGCGGCGGGCCTGTTTGATGTCTCGCACATGGGCCAGGCACTGCTGTCGGGTCGCCACGCTTTGGCGCGGCTGGAAGCGCTGGTGCCGGGTGATTTGCAGCGCCTCAAGCCGGGCCAGATGCGCTATACGCAGTTGCTCAACAGTGAGGCTGGCATTCTCGATGACCTGATGGTAACGCGGCTGTCGGGTGAAAATGAACTGGAAGACCGGCTGTTTCTCGTCGTCAATGCCGCCAACAAGGGCGCGGATTTTGCTCATATCTCCGCGCAATTGCCCGAGCTTGATTTGCTGGTGTTGCGGGACCGCGCCTTGCTCGCCTTGCAAGGCCCTGCGGCGGCGGCGGTGATGGCAAGCCTGTTTCCTGTCAGCGCCACCATGCCATTCCTGTCAATGCGCCGCGAGACGCTTGATGGCGCGCCGGTTTATCTGTCGCGCTGCGGCTATACCGGCGAGGATGGATTTGAAATCTCGCTGGCACCCGAAGCTGCGGCAAACTTTGCCGAAAAGCTGCTGGCCCTTCCGGGCGTTGCGGCGATTGGGCTGGGCGCGCGCGATTCGCTGCGCCTTGAAGCGGGGCTTTGCCTGCATGGCCACGACATTACCCCCCAGACCACACCCCTTGAGGCCAATCTAGGTTGGTCCATCAGCAAAAGGCGGATGAAGGAGGGCGGCTTTCCCGGCGATGCGCTGTTGCAGGAGCAGCACGCCCATGGCCCCAGGCGGTTGCGCGTCGGCGTCAGGCCCGAAGGCCGCGCCCCGGTGCGCGAAGGCGCCGCCATTCTTGCTGCCGATGGCCGCGAGATCGGTGTGGTCACGTCCGGCGGCTTCTCGCCCTCGCTCAATGTGCCCATCGCCATGGGCTATGTTGAAAGCGGCCACAGCGCCATCGGCTCGCCCCTGCAACTGGTGCTGCGTGGCCAATCGGTGCCAGCCCGCGTCGCTGTCCTTCCCTTTACTGCCACACATTATTTCAGGAGCCCCACATGAGCACGCTCTATTACACCAAAGACCACGAATACATCAGTGTTGACGGCGACATCGGCACCATTGGCATCACCGATCATGCCCAGCAGGCGCTGGGTGATGTGGTGTTCATCGAATTGCCGAAAGCGGGCACCAAACTCGCGCGCGGCAAGGAAGCAGCGGTGGTCGAAAGCGTCAAGGCGGCAAGTGACGTCTATGCCGCAGCCTCGGGCGAAGTGTTGGAGGTCAACAAGGCGCTGGAGGCCGCCCCCGGCACGGTCAATGAGGATGCCCAAGGGCGCGGCTGGTTCTTCAGGTTGAAGCTCTCCAACAAGGCCGAACTTGGCGATTTGATGGATGCCGCCGCCTACGAAGCTTTCCTCAAGACGCTGGACTGAAGTCATCATGCGCTATCACCCCCATACAAAATCCGAGCGTGAAGCCATGCTGGCGCGCATTGGCGTGGCCTCGATTGATGCGCTTTTTGCCGATATTCCGGCAGATAAACGGCTGGAGGGGCTGCTGGATTTGCCGCATGGCCTCAGCGAAATGGCCGTCGAGCGTCAGCTTGGCGCGCTGGCCGCGCGCAATGTCGTGGCCGGATCGGTGCCGTTTTTCTGCGGCGCTGGTGCCTATCGCCACTACGTGCCCGCCAGCGTTGATCACTTGATCCAGCGCTCGGAGTTCCTGACCAGCTACACGCCCTACCAGCCGGAAATCGCCCAGGGCACACTGCAATATCTTTTCGAGTTCCAGACGCAGGTTGCCGCCCTCACCGGCATGGAGGTCGCCAATGCCTCCATGTATGACGGCTCGACGGCTGCTGCTGAAGCGGTGTTGATGGCGCATCGGCTGACCCGGCGCTCCAAGGCAGTGCTGTCGGGCGGTCTGCATCCCCATTACGCCGAAGCCATCCGGACCCTGACTGCCATGGCGGGCGAAGAAGCCAGCCTCATGCCCGCCGACCTGCGCGCCGAGGAGGATATTCTCGCCGAAATCGACAACGACACCTCCTGCGTGGTGGTGCAAAGCCCGGATGTGTTTGGCAATCTGCGCGACCTGCGCCCGATTGCCGCCCGCGCCCACGAGAAGGGCGCGCTGTTGATCGCCGTGTTCACGGAAGTGATGGCCCTGGGCCTGATCGAGCCGCCGGGCGCAATGGGGGCCGATATTGTGGTGGGCGAAGGCCAATCCCTGGGCAATGGCCTGAATTTTGGCGGGCCTTATGTCGGGCTCATGGCAACGCGCCAGAATTTCATCCGGCAGATGCCGGGACGGCTTTGCGGCGAGACGGTCGATGCCGAAGGACGGCGCGGCTTTGTGCTGACGCTCTCAACCCGCGAGCAGCACATCCGACGCGACAAGGCGACCTCGAACATCTGCACCAATTCGGGCCTGTGTGCTCTGGCCTTCACTATTCACATGAGCCTGCTGGGGGCCAAGGGCCTGCGGCAACTGGCGCTGGTGAACCATGCCAGGGCGTCGGCACTGGCGGAGCAGTTGCGCAAGGTGGCAGGCGTGGAAGTGATCAACAAGAGTTTTTTCAATGAGTTCGCGGTGCGCCTCAAAGGCAGCGCCAGCGAAATTGTTGAAACTCTGGCGGAAAGCCGCGTGCTGGCGGGCGTGCCTTATGCCCGTCTTGCCCCCCAGGCTGGCCTTGATGACATTTTGCTCGTTGCCGTTACCGAAACCACCACCGATGCCGATGCCGAAGCGCTGATTGCCGCGCTGCAAGGAGCCCTGCCATGCTGAACAACCAGGGACGCCCGACCCACGCGGGCACGGCGCAACCCAGCGCCAGAACTTTCACGGGCAACCGCGCTTTGATGATGGAAGAGGCGCTGATTTTCGAGACCGGGCGGCTTGATGTCACCGGCGTCGATATCGAGCCACCCGCAGCCTTCACGCCAAGTCTCGGCGGGTTGGAGCGCCGCGCGCCGCTTGATTTGCCAGGCTTGAGCGAGCCCGAAACGATGCGCCATTATGTGCGGCTCAGCCAGAAAAACTTTTCCATCGACGCCGGGCTTTATCCGCTCGGTTCATGCACGATGAAGCACAACCCGCGCCTGAACGAGAAAATGGCGCGCCTGCCCGGCTTTGCCGATATTCACCCGTTGCAGCCCGTCTCGACCGTCCCCGGCGCGCTGGCGCTGCTGGCGCAACTCGGCCACTGGCTGACGACCATGACCGGCATGGCCGCGGTGTCGCTGGTGCCCAAGGCCGGCGCGCACGGCGAACTCTGCGGCATGATGGCGATCAAGGCCGCCATTGCGGCGCGCGGCGAGGCGGCAACCCGGCGCGTCGTGCTGGTGCCTGATTCGGCGCATGGCACCAATCCGGCTACGGCTGCCTTGATCGGCTTTGAGGTTCGCGCCGTACCGGCTCGTGCAGATGGGACGGTTGATCCCGCCTCGGTGGCCGCTTTGATGGGGCCTGATGTGGCGGCGATCATGCTGACCAACCCCAACACCTGCGGGATTTTCGAGCGCGATATTGTCGCCATCGCCGCCATTATCCATGAAGGTGGCGGCTATTTTTATTGCGATGGCGCAAATTTCAACGCCATTGTTGGCAAGACCCGCACCGGCGATCTTGGCGTCGATGCCATGCACATCAATCTGCACAAGACCTTTTCGACACCGCATGGCGGCGGCGGGCCGGGCTCTGGCCCGGTGGTGCTGTCGGAGCGCCTCGCCGCCTTCGCGCCGGTGCCATTTGTGCGCAAAAGCGCGACGGGGCTGGATTTGGTGGAACACGCCGAGGGCCAAAGCTTCGGTCGCATGAGCGCCTTTCATGGCCAGATGGGCATGTTTGTGCGCGCCTTGAGCTACATGCTCTCGCATGGGGCCGATGGTCTGCGCGAAGCGTCCGAGGATGCCGTACTCAATGCCAATTATGTCCGCGTTTGCCTGAACGACGTGATGTCGTCGCCCTTCGGCGAAAGACCCTGCATGCACGAGGTGCTGTTTGACGATGAATGGCTGAAAGGCTCCGGCGTCACCACGCTGGATTTTGCCAAGGCGATGATCGACGAGGGCTATCACCCGATGACCATGTATTTCCCGCTGGTGGTGCATGGTGCCATGCTAATCGAGCCGACCGAGAGCGAGTCGCTCGCCGCGCTGGATCTTTTCATCATGACGCTGCGTGATCTCGCCTTCAGCGCCAAACGCGGCGAGACCGGGCGGTTTACCGACGCGCCCCACCTCGCCCAGCGCCGCCGCCTCGACGAAACCCGCGCCGCCCGCACGCCTAAACTGCGCTGGACACCGCCGGAGGTGGCAAAGGCGGCGGAATAGACAGCGATGCCCCGGCGACTGCGCTGCCAACGCCGGGGGACAGTCCATCGCGGCCATTTCACCCGCTACCCGCGCGCCTGGCCCAGGAACGTCGGCTTGGCGCATCAGCGCCCGGTCACCGGCTGCGCGTAACCTCGATCCCCAACAGCGCATCTTCGAGCGAGCGGGCCAGCAAGTCTTGCATGGCAGCATAGGCGGACTCGGCCTTGTTATCAGCGATGGCTCTGGCAATGGCCATGTGCATTGGCACCAGATGCTCCTGCGGCAGGACATCGGCGCGCGACACCTGGAAACTTGCCGAAAGGCACGCCTCGATCACTGGAAACATCGCCGCCAGAAACTGGTTGCCGGTCGCCTCCAGCATGTTGCGATGAAAGCGGATGTCGGCGGCAATCGATTGGGCTTTGTCGGCGCTGCCGAGCAGCATGACATCTTCCAGAAGGGCGCGCCGCGTTTCCGGCGTGGCCTTCAAGGCCGCCAGCGCGGCAGCGGGTGGCTCGAAAATGCCGCGCAGTTCAAAAAGATCGCGCACCATGCGCTCATCGAGCCCACCTTGTGCCTGCCAGGCCAGCACATCCGGATCAAGCCGGTTCCAGTCCTGCTTGGGGCGCACGATGGTTCCCACGCGTGGCACAGCCGTCAGCAGGCCCTTCCCGCACAGCACTTTGATGGCCTCGCGCATGGACGGCCGCGACAGGCCAAAGGCCCGCGACAATTCCGCTTCGGTAGGGATGGTGGTGCCGACCGCCCATTCGCCCGCAACAATGCGGCGTCCAAGGTTTATGGCCGCAAGCGAATGCGGTTTGGCCGTATTGCTGCGCGGCTTGCGAGGGGCCATGGCATCCAGTTCCATTAGGTTTTACAAGCCTTGATCGCCTCATCCACGGAATGAAAGAGTCGGTTAGGGCCAAGTAGCTGGTCGATACGATAGCGCCCGAGCGCCGCCTGCGCGCGCACCGATTCAAGGCGCGCCAGCGCGAACGTCACGCCCTTGGCCTGGCACTCGCGAATGAGGCCGGCAAAAATCTGTGCAGCGGTAAAATCAATGTCGAGGATCGCGCCCGCTTCCAGCACCAACAGCTTGGCTGGCGGCTGTTGCGCCGCCAGAAGTTGCAGGATGTCGTGCCGGAAGCCAAAGGCATTGAGGAAAGTCAGCGGTGCCTGAAACCCTGCCACCAGCACGCCAGGCACGTTTTCCTGCGCGGTGCCCCGCTGCGGGGGCCACCAGATGGTTGAGCCCGGCACATGCAGATAGGCCAGGGCGCGGGCCTGCGTCGTGTTCCACAGGCCATTGAGCAGCGACAGACCAATGCCAACACCGACACCGCGCTCGATCGGCAGCACCACAATGGCCGCAAAGGTTGCCAGCATCAGCAGAAATTCCAGCCTCGTGTGCTGGAAAATATCCACCATGACTTTGGTGCGCAAAATACGCAGCGCGACGAAAATCAAAATCCCCGCCAGCGCGGCGCGCGGAATATGGGCCAGCAGGCTGGCACCAAACAGCATCACCACCAGCACAATCAGCGCCGCAAACAGGCTGGCAATCTGCGAACGCCCGCCGGTTTCCGACACAATCGCGGTGCGCGGCGGGCTGGCATCAATCGGAAACGATCCGAGCAGGCCCGACAAAATATTGCCCGCGCCAACGCCGACAAAAACCGTGAACGTTCCTTCATTTCATGCGAGCACGCCCGCTC
>DAICZI010000009.1 GCA_027311205.1 Beijerinckiaceae bacterium
TTTCCACACAATTGGCGCAGGCGATGGGACAGCTTCCCGGCGGCGCTGTCGGTTTTATGGCGGTTTCCATTGTCGCCTTTGTGGTGCTCGGCAGCGTGCTGGAGGGCATTCCGGCCATTGTCCTCTTCGGGCCTTTGCTGTTTCCGATCGCCCGGCACATGGGCATCAACGAAGTTCATTATGCCATGGTGGTGGTGCTGGCGATGGGCCTTGGGCTGTTCTCGCCGCCCTTCGGCGTTGGTTATTATGCCGCCTGTGCCATCAGCAAGGTCAATCCGAACGAAGGCATCCGTCCGATCTGGGGCTATATGGCGGCTTTGATGGCCGGACTTGTGCTGATCGCCGCCATACCCTGGTTCTCGACCGGCTTTCTTTGATTCCTGACTTTGGCCTTTCAGGGCAGCACAATGTTGAACCGCGGATCCGGGCGCCTGAACAGGCCGAGCAGGCCCGCCAGCGCAGCGAAGTTGCCCTCGGCGCTCGCCTCTCCCGCCGCCACAAGGGCCTGGAAGGTCGTGCGCCCGCCCAGCACGGCTGCAAGACCAGTTCGGCTCAGCTTCACGGTAGCATCCGCCACAGCGTCACGATCGCGCCAGAAATTCAACACGCCATTTTTGAGCCGCATGTGGAAATTGCCCGATCCGTCGCTGAAGCGCCAGTTGATGCCAACCACCATGCCATCCGCCTTCGGCCCATCCAACGCGACAGCGAGCCCCTCGAAAATCTGCTCAACGGGCAGCAGCGCGGCCAGCGGCGAGGCCATGGGCGCGGGAAGGGGCGTCGTGGCAGACGCATCATCGCGCCGCAGTTCCATGGCGCCAGTGAGATAAATGTTGCGCCAGGGCGCGCTTTCGGCCTGATAGCCCAATTGCTCCAGCGCGTCGGCCTGCAAGGCGCGCGCGGCCCGGTTGCCAGGTTCGGCAAATACCAGATGCGTCAGCACTTCCGCGACGAAACGATACTGGCCCCGCTCAAAGGCGGCACGCGCATTTTCCAGCAGTTGGGTGGCCCCACCCATGAATTGGACGTAAAGCGGGCCTGCGGCTTCGGGTGGCAAAGGGTTGAGATTGGCCGGATGGCCATCAAACCAGCCGAGATATTTCTGGTAGATCGCCTTGGAATTATGTGCCGTGGTGCCGTAATAGCCGCGCAGATGCCATTGGCTCGCCAGGGCTTGCGGTGGTTTCAGGGTCTCGGCAATCTCGCGTGGCGTCAGGCCATCATTGGCGAGCCGCAGGGTCTGGTCATGGATGTATTTATAAAGATCACGCTGGTTTTCGAGAAACTCGACGATTCTCGGCGCTCCAAACCGCGGCCATTGATGCCCGGCGCAGAGCGCGTCAGCCTCGGCAGCAAAGCCCAATGCGGCCGTATCGAGCGCATGCGCCCAAGCCCGAGCATCGCGCACTTCCGCACCGCGCAGCGTATAGAGATTGTGTTGGCATTGGCACGCCACATCGGCAATATTGACCAGCTTCAAGTGCGGCAGGTACACCATCATTTCGGCTGGGGCCTCGCTGTTGGGCGCGAGGTGAAACTCGATCTCGATGCCATCGATGACCATGCGCTCGCCCGAAAAGGTGATGGCATGCGTGGGCACCACCAACCCGACCCGTCCTCCCGACGTTGTCTTGCCGAGGCCCGCGTCGACCAGCCCACGCGCGTCGGCAGGGAGCAGTGGCCCGTACATATAGGACGCCCGCCGCCGCATCGCATTGCCGGCATGCAGGTTTTCCGAGACGGCATAGGTCATGAACCCGTCCGGGGCGATGATCGGCACATCAGGCACCGCGCGGGCCTTGACGGCTTCAGACCCGCCGAAATGATCGACATGGCTATGGGTATAGATCAGCCCGGTGATGGGCCTTGGTCCGAGGTGTTGATCTGCGAGGTCGAGCGCGGCCCTGGCGGTCTCGAAAGAGATCAGGGGATCAATGACGATGCGGCCGTTGGCCCCTTCGATCAGGGTGATGTTGGAGAGATCGAGGCCCCGCACCTGATGCACGCCGGGGCACACCTGAAACAGCCCGGCTATGGCGTTGAGCCGTGCGACGCGCCAAAGACTTGGGTTGACCGTGTCCGGACAGGCAGCATCCTGCTGCTGGAACGCTTGAAAGCGATCGATATTCCAGACCTGGCGGGTGCCATCCTCGCTTTTGATGCCGCCCTCTGGCAGCGGCGCGACCAGTCCAAATCTGGCATCAAGCCAGTCCTGCGGATCGTCGGACGGTAGTTCGGCGGCAACTTCCGCATGGGCGGCAAGGGTGAAAGGAGAGGCCGGTTGGCGCAAATCGTTGCTCATCAGTTTGCCCTGTTGATTGGAATGAGGGAATCCAGTTGGTCTCTTGCCTTGAGATAAGGACGCCGACCCGCAATGAACGCGATCGCCGCGACCAGCGCGGCGAGTGGCACGACAATGGCCATGCCCGGTGACAGCCCGCCATTGCCACCCGAAATCCAGCGCCCGACCAAGGCGACGCTGAGCGGGCCAAGGCCCAGCGCGAATATGTTGAGAATGCCGGTATAAATCGCCGTAACCCGGCCCAGCACGGCACCATGGACGATTTCCTGCAACGCACCAACGGCAACGCCCCAGACCGAACTGGAGAAGAAAATCAGCAGCCCCGCGCCCACCATGGCGCGTGCCAGCGACGGAGAGCCGGCAAACAGCAACGCCCCCGGCACCACGCCAATAGCCGCCACCAGCCCAGTGGTAAATTTTCCCGACCGCTGGCCAGCGCTTTCAAGCTTGTCGGCGAGCAGGCCGCCGAGGATCGAGCCCAGCGGCCCCAATACCAGCGACATCACGCCGAGCCGCAGGCCGGTGGCAAGCTGGGTGAGATGCAGGTCGCGGATGAAAATCGTGGCGAGCCAGCTCGTCCCGGCATAGGCGGCAAAGGCCATCATCGTGAAGCCGACGATTTGAGCGCCAATGGCACCAGGGTTTTGCGTGAAGGCTTCCTTGAGACCGGTGCCAGGGGCCGGCCCGAGACTTTTGGCGCGACCATGCCGACGCGGTGGCTCGCGCATGAACAGGGCTGCCAGCGCTACCGGCAGGCCCGTCAGGCCCGCCACCAGCAACACCATTTGCCAGGGTTTCAGATCGCCGAAGAAGCCCAGATGCGTGATACGTCCCTGCAAGTGCCCGAGCAGCACGCCCGCGCCGATCAGTGACAACGAATTGCCAAGGTAGATGCCCGATGCAAACAGACCCAGCGCGCGACCGCGCTTGGCGGGCGGAAAATAATCGGCAACCAGCGAGGTTGCGCCCGGCAGGATCGTGCCTTCGCCCGCGCCGACGCCGACGCGGGCCAGAAAAAAGCCGTTGAAACTGCGCGCCAGCCCGCTGAAACAGGTCATCACACTCCAGAATCCAATGCCCGCAGCCACGACATTGCGCCGGTTGATGCGGTCAATTGCAAAGGCCAGCGGCAACCCCATCAGCACGTAGAAGGTCACGAAAGCCAGACCCTGAAGTACGCCAAGCTGCACATTGTTGAGCCCAAGATCCTTTTCGATGGGCACCACCAGCAAGGTGAGAATGCTGCGATCCATGAAGGCCGCAAGATAGCCGAGGAACAAGACCGCCGTGCCATACCAGGCAATCGAAGCCCGAGGCCACGCCGTCGGGCTGCCCTGTGTTGCATCTGTCATGGTTTCCCCCTGCTTGTTCTTCTTAGTTTCTTGCTTCTGCCTTGATCATGTCGGCGGCTTTTTCGGCAATCATGATGGTGGGAGCATTGGTATTGCCGCCTATCAGACGCGGCATGATCGAAGCGTCCACGACGCGCAGGCCGTCAAGGCCATGCACCCGCAAATTGGCGTCAACCACGCTGCTGGCCGGGTCAGGCCCCATCGCGCAGGTGCCCACCGGATGGTAGATCGTATCGGCACGCTTGCGGATGATGGCGCGGACATCATCGTCGCTGCTGATGCCTGCGGTAAAGACGTCCCTGATGACATGGCTTTGGAGCGCCGGGGCCTGCATGATTTTTTCCGTCAAACGGTAGCCGCGCACCATCACGTCAAGATCATCGGGATGTTCGAGATAATGCGGATCGATCTCAGGGGCGGCGTCCGCATGGGCGCTGGCGAGGCGCACCGCGCCCCGGCTTTTCGGGCGCAAGGCGCAAATATGGCAGGAAACACCGTGGCCCCAATGCGGTTTGCGCGCATGGTCATCGACCAGACCGACGACAAAATGCAGTTGCACATCAGGGCGCTCAAGCCCCGGCACGGTGGAGAGAAACCCGCCCGCTTCGGCAAAATTGGTGGTGATCATGCCGCGCCGCTCGCGCCGATATTGCCTGATTGAGCGGAACAGCGCGGCAAAGCCAGGCAGGGAATAACCCATCGCCTCAATGCCTTTGACCTGATAACCAAATGAAAAATCGACATGATCCTGAAGGTTTTGTCCGACAGCGGGCAGGTCGATCACTGGCCTGATGCCCTGTTTCACCAGATCTTCCGCAGGCCCGACGCCGGAGAGCATCAATATTTGTGGCGAGCCAAACGCTCCGGCGCTGAGGATGACTTCATGGTTGGCGAAAACCTGGCGCACGGTGCCGTTGATCTTGATCTCGGCCCCGACAGCACGGTGGCCGTCAAACAGGATGCGCTGGATGTGTGCACCGGTTTCGACATGCAAATTGGGACGCTTGTCCATGAAGGGATGCAGATAGGCGCGCGCGGCGCTGCAACGCTCGCCATTGACCTGCGTGACCTGATAGGTGCCACAGCCTTCCTGCTCCGGCCCGTTGAAATCCTCATTTACCCGCAATTGCGCCTCGCGTGCGGCATCGAGAAAACGGCCCTGCCAGGGATTGTCAGTGCGCAGCCGCGCCACATTCAGCGGGCCGCCCTTGCCATGCAGATCGCCGCCAAAATCTTCGTTGTTCTCGGCCTTGCGGAAATAGGGAAGCACGTCCTCAAAGCTCCAGCCGGGATTGCCGAGTGCCGCCCATTCGTCATAATCGGCGTGATGGCCGCGCGTATAAATCATCGCATTGATGGCTGAGGACCCGCCAAGCGCCTTGCCGCGCGGCTGATAGCCTTGCCGCCCGCCAAGCCCCGCCTGCGCGGTGGTGCTGTAGGCCCAATTGTTCAGCTTGCGCGGCACGACAATGGCGCAGGCGAAGGGAACCGTGGTCAGCCAGCCCTTGCCCGTGCCGCCTGCTTCAAACAGCGCTACGGTGGTGGCGGGATTTTCGCTGAGTCTGCTGGCCAGAACCGATCCTGCCGACCCGCCGCCCAAGACAAGGTAATCAAACCGTTCCATGGCAACCCCCCACCCGCGGCATGTTAGCCGACATTACCGGGATGCAATCCCTTGTCCGCGTCAGAGTGCCCTTGCCATTTGAATTATGCAAGCCGAATCCGGGAGGGTTATCCGGCAAGGCTGTCACGAACCGTAGCCTTCCTGTCTCCCTGAAGCAGGGATCGAAGCCGAAAACTCAAAGGATCGGTCAGTGGTTTGTGGTAAGGTTCGCGCGATGCGTGCGGGCCGCTTCCGTCAGACGGCCCGCGCATAACGCCGCGACGTCGCGCCCTGCCCCAGATAGGCATCAAAAGTTGCGGCGACCTGGCGCATGAACGGGCGGCCCCGCTCGGTCACGCGCCAGCGCGTGCCGTCGCGTGCCACAAATCCATCAGCTTCAAGCGCTTCCATCGCCGCGATCGAACCATCCAAAGCATCGGCACGACCAAGATAATGAAGCGCGCTGGCTTTTGGATCGACGTCGCCGCCACACATGATCTGCTCAATCATGGAACGGCGCAGCCTGTCCTCGTCACTCAGGGCCACGCCACGGGTCACTGCAAAACGGTTCGCGCCAATGGCGGCACCATAATCAGGCACACGCGCCGCATTCTGGGCATAGCCCTGCTGCAAGTTGCCGATGGCGCTGGCACCAATACCAATCAGCGTGGGTGCGGAATCAGTGGTGTAGCCCTGAAAATTGCGATGCAGGGCCCCAGTCTCGGCGGCTGCGGTCAGGGCATCGCCCGGCAAGGCAAAATGGTCGAGACCCACGGCCTGATAGCCGCCCTGGCTGCGCAGCACGTCGCCGATGGCTTCCTGCTGGGCAAAGCGCGCCATTGCGTCTGGCAAACTGTCCTCGGCAATCAGCATTTGGTGCTTTTTCATCCAGGGAACGTGGGCATAGCCAAAAACCGCGATGCGCTCAGGTGCAAGCTCCAGCACAGCTCGCGCCGTGGCCTTGACGCTATCGACGCTCTGGTGCGGCAGTCCATACATCAGGTCAAGGTTGAGAGAGGCAATGCCAATGTCGCGCAACTGTTTCAGGCACGCGCGGGTTTCCTCCAGGCTCTGCGCCCGCCCGATGGCGCGCTGCACGTCGGTGTTGAAATCCTGAACTCCAAGGCTGGCCCGCGTCACGCCCATGGCCCGCAAGGCGGGCAGACGATCCTGAGGCAGGTTGACCGGGTCAATCTCGATGGCAATTTCTGCCCCCGGCTCCAGATCGAACCTGCCGCGGATGGCGTCCATGATGGAAACCAGCGATTGCGCCGGGAGACTGGTTGGCGTGCCGCCACCCCAGTGAATCTGGGCGATGCGACCTCGGCCCGGCAACGCGTCGGCCACCATCCCGATCTCGCGCATTAGCAATTTGCCATAGGCGAGGCGGGATGATTCGAGCCGCACCACACTGGTGTTGCACCCGCAATAGAGGCAAAGCCGGTCGCAAAAGGGAACGTGGATGTAGAGCGAAAGCGGCTGTTCGAGCGAGGTCGCCCGCAGCCATTGCGCATAGGCATCAGCCCCGATGCTGGAGCTGAAGTTTGGTGCCGTCGGATAGCTCGTATAGCGCGGCAAATGGCCGTCATGGCGGGCAATCAGGGCCGACAGGGGTGATGCGCCGGAATCAGACATGCCGACGATATGGCCTCTGTCCTCGCTGCATTGCTTTGATACGCATCAAATGCGACCGAATTGATATGGGTGTCAAACTGTCGCAACGGCGGCGGGCGATTCCCTGAAATGCTGCCGTGTCGGGATTTCTGGCCATAATGGGGCAGCGATGCGGCATATTGGCGATGAATATGTCCGATAATCTTGATCCTGGTCAAAGACGACAGGGGGGGCAAGGCTCCACATTGCGCCGAAATTACCGCTGAAATCCGGATTGGGTGGGCACAATGCAGCAAAGGGTCTTGAAGCAATTAACGCAGGGTGAACTGATTGGCTTTTTGCTGCTAGCGGCTTTCGCGCTATTTGCGACCTTCGTCTCCGCCAAGGCCTGGACCCCGGCCTATGCGTTTCAGACCAGCCTTATGGCTTGGACTGCCGCGATTGCTGCGTTTCTGGTCCTCAAGAACTTTTATGACCGCCCGGCACAATTGCCGCCGCTCGAGATCGACGGCAAGCCCAATTATTACCTCGCGCCGGTTCGGTTTCTCACGGTAGCCTCAATTGTTTGGGGCCTCATTGGCATGTCGATCGGCCTTTATATCGCGCTTGAACTGGCCTTTCCCCACCTCAATTTCAGCCAGTATGTCAATTTTGGCAGGCTGCGGCCCTCGCACACCAATTCTGTGATTTTCGGCTTTGGCGGCAACATCCTGATTGGCACGTCGTTTTACGTCGTGCAGCGCACCTCACGGGCGCGGCTCGCTGGCTACCTGTCACCATGGTTTGTTGCTGTCGGCTATAATCTGTTCCTGGTGCTGGCGATCTCCGGCTATCCGCTCGGCATCACCGCCTCCAAGGAATACGCCGAGCCGGAATGGTACCAGAAGCTGCTGTTGACCGTGGTGTGGGTGACCTATCTTTTCGTCTTTGTCGGCACGCTGATGCGGCGGGCTGAACCGCATATCTATGTGGCGAACTGGTTCTATCTCTCGTTCATCCTTACCATCGCCGTCCTTCATCTGTTCAACAGCCCGACGGTGCCGATCTCGTTGTTCTCGTCGAAATCCTACATCGTCTGGAGCGGCGTGCAGGATGCGATGTTCCAGTGGTGGTATGGGCATAATGCAGTGGCATTCTTCCTGACCGTGCCCTTCCTGGCCATGATGTATTATTTCGTGCCCAAGCGCGCCAACCGCCCGATCTATTCCTATCGGCTGTCCATCGTGCATTTCTGGGCGCTGATCTTCATCTATATCTGGGCTGGCCCCCACCATCTTATCTATACGGCGCTGCCAGACTGGGTTCAGACCTTGGGCATGGTGTTTTCGATCGTGCTGTGGATGCCCTCATGGGGCGGCATGATCAACGGCCTGATGACACTGTCGGGTGCCTGGGACAAGCTGCGCACCGATCCGGTGCTGCGCATGATGGTTGTGGCCCTCGCTTTCTATGGCATGGCGACCTTTGAAGGCCCGGTCATGGCCATCAAGGAAGTCAACGCCCTCACCCACTATACCGACTGGGTGATTGGCCACGTGCATTCGGGCAGCCTCGGCTGGGTTGCCTATATTTCATTTGGCGCGATCTATTGCATGGTGCCGTGGCTGTGGAACAAGCGGGAGCTCTATTCGCTCAAGCTGGTGAACTGGCACTTCTGGATTTCAACCATGGGCATCGTGCTCTACATCTCCTCGATGTGGGTTGCCGGCATCATGGAAGGCCTGATGTGGCGATCCTACAACAAGCTGGGTTTCCTCCAGTATTCGTTTGTTGACACGGTTCAGGCTGTGCATCCGCTTTATGTCCTGCGCGCGCTGGGCGGTGCCATGTTCCTCACCGGCGTTCTGATCATGGTCTACAACCTGTGGATGACCATCACGGTGGATGAGCTGACCCAAGCCCAAGCTGGTCGCCCGGTCGCTCCCGCGCTCGTCCCCGCTGAGTGAGGAATTTAACACATGTCCATGATGTCCAAGCACGCTATTCTGGAAAAGAATGTCATCTTGCTCGCTGTCGCGGCAGTCTTAGCCGTAGCCATTGGTGGGTTGGTCGAGATTGTGCCTCTGTTTTATGTGAAGGGCACCATCGAAAAGGTCGGCTCCATCCGGCCTTACACGCCGCTCGAACTTGAGGGTCGCGACATTTATGTGCGTGAAGGTTGCTATCTCTGCCACTCGCAGATGATCCGTCCGCTGCGCGATGAAGTCGAGCGCTATGGTCATTATTCGCTGGCTGCGGAGAGCATGTATGATCATCCCTTCCAGTGGGGTTCCAAGCGCATCGGCCCTGATCTGGCACGCGTCGGCGGCAAATATTCCGATGACTGGCAGCGCCAGCATTTGAAGAGCCCCCGGTCGGTTGTGCCCGAATCCATCATGCCACGCTTCGGTTTCCTGTTCCACACGCCGCTTGATACAAGCGACATCGTGGCCAAGCTGAAAGTCCAGCGCCTGCTCGGAACGCCCTATACGCAGACCGATATCGATGACGCCCAGAAGGACATCACGACCCAGGACACCGATAATGCCGATGGCGCGGCCGATCTTGCCAAACGCTATCCGGGGGCTACGTCGCGAGATTACGCGGGCGTCGCCAACAAGCTGACAGAAGCCGACGCCCTCATTGCCTACCTTCAGATGCTGGGCACTGAAGTAAACTTCAAGACCTATGACGACAAAGCCAACATTCGCTGAGATCCTGCCATGACCCCAAGCACAACACTGGAACATATAGGCAGCATCGCCCGCACCGTCGGGATGATCTACGCCATCGTGGTATTTACCGCCGCCGTCCTGTTCGCCATGTGGCCTTCCCACAAGGCTGAATATGAGGCGATTGGACGCTTGCCTTTGGACGAGGAGTGATCGCGCATGTCGATAGACAACATACCGCATGCCGACCATGATATTGACAGCTTCACCGGCGTCTCCACCACCGGGCACGCCTGGGATGGGATCAAGGAACTGAACAATCCTCTGCCGCGGTGGTGGCTCTGGACGTTCTACATCACCATCGTCTGGGCCATCGGTTATTGCTTTGCCTACCCGTCGATCCCGCTCATCAACGGTGCGACGACCGGCTTTCTGGGCTGGCATTCGCGCTCGGCAGTTGTTCAGAGCCTCGATGCCTTGCAGGCTTCGCGTGGTGCCTTGATGCAAAAGCTTGCCGCCACGCCGCTTGACCAGATCGAGAAGCAGCCCGAACTGCTCAATTTCGCGCGGGCTGCCGGTGCTGCTGCCTTCGCCAATAATTGCGCGCCCTGTCATGGCGCTGGCGCACAGGGCTCGCCCGGCTATCCCAACCTCAATGCCAACCGCTGGCTCTGGGGCGGTCACCTTGATCAGATTTATCAAACCATCCTGCATGGTGTGCGTTCGGGCGATCCCAAAGGGCATCAGGGTTCCATGCCGGATTTCGGCAAGGCGGGGATTCTGACCAAGCCGCAGATCGAACAGGTGGCCAATTATGTGCGCTCGCTGTCCGGCCTGAAGACTGAAACCGGGATCGACGTCGCCGCCGGCGGGAAGATTTTCGCCACTACTTGCGCGCCTTGTCATGGCAAGGATGCCAAGGGCAATACCACCATCGGCTCCGCCAATCTGACAACCAAGGTCTGGCTTTACGGCTCCTCCCTGCAAACCATCGAGAACGGCGTCACCAATGGCCATGGCGGCGTCATGCCTTATTGGGGCGGGCGTCTTGACCCCACCACAATCAAGGCTCTGGCTGTCTTCGTACACACGCTGGGAGGCGGGCAGTAACTGCCCGGTTCATTGAGGATATTTTGGTATGACAACCCCAAATGCCGGTGGGCAGCCCGTCCTTGAAACGGGTGGCGATGATGTGATTAGCGGCCCGCTTTACGCGCCGGGAAAGCGTCTGTTTCCGCAGGCTGCACATGGTACGTTCCGCAATATAAAATGGGCGATTCTGGTCCTTGCACTGGGTGTCTATTACGGCCTGCCGTTTTTGCGTTGGAACCGCGGCCCTGGAGAACCCAACCAGGCCGTGCTGGTTGATATTGTTCATCGGCGCTTCTATTTCTTCTTCATCGAGATATGGCCGCAGGAATTATATTATGTGGCGGGACTGCTGATCCTCGCGGCACTGATCCTGTTCCTGATGAATGCGGTGGCTGGCCGGATCTGGTGTGGGTATCTTTGTCCTCAGACGGTGTGGACTGACCTGTTTTATGCTGTCGAGCGGCTGGTCGAGGGTGATGCGCGCCGCCAGCACCAGCGGGAGGCCGAGGGCTGGACTTTCAACAACATCCTGCATACCGGCTATAAACACGCGGTCTGGCTGATCATTGCCTGGTGGACCGGTGGTGCCTGGGTGCTGTATTTTGCCGATGCGCCAACGCTTGTGCATCAGCTCGCGACATTTCAGGCGCCCATGGTAGCCTGGTTCACCATCGCGATACTGACCGTCCTGACCTATATTCTGGCTGGGTTCATGCGCGAGCAGGTCTGCATATACATGTGCCCCTGGCCGCGCATCCAGGCGGCCTTGACCGACGAGGATGCCCTCAACGTCACTTACCGCTATGACCGAGGCGAGCCGCGCATGTCGCTCAAAACCGGGCTTGCGGCGCGCAGCCATGGCCAGGCCGCTGGTGATTGTGTTGATTGCAATCAATGCGTTGCCGTTTGTCCGACCGGCGTCGATATTCGCCATGGCTCGCAACTCGGCTGCGTCCAGTGCGGCCTGTGCATTGATGCCTGCGATGCGGTCATGCAGAAGATCCACCGACCGCGCGGCCTGATTGCCTATGACAATGAAAACAATATCAAGCGTCGTATGGCTGGCCTGCCTGCGGTGTATAGAATGATCCGCCCGCGCACCATTCTCTATGCTGTTGCCATTGTCCTTATCGGGGCCGTCATGCTGACGCGGCTTCTCACCCGGCCCAGCGATGGCATTACCGTCGCCCATGACCGTAACCCGCTCTACGTGATCGATGCCGATGGCTCGGTGCGCAATGCCTATACCGTGCAGATCGTCAATGAACAGGGTCAGCCGCGGGAGCTTGAATTTGCCGTCAGTGGCCTCAAGGGCGCCAAAGTGCAGGTGATCGGTGTCGTTGGTGATGGCCCTGACTTCCCGATCCAAGTTGATGCGGATAACACACGCGATCTGCGTGTCCTTATTACCGGCCCGCTGAAGGAGCCACCCCATGCCAGCATTCCCGTGACATTCAGCGTGACCGACCCGCTACAAAAAAGCGAAATGATGGCTACTGACAATTTCAAAACACCCTGAGGGGGACTGTAACATGACGCAGAAGCAGCCTGCAGCGCGAGAGAATGGCGATCACGGTTTCAAACTGACCGGTTTCACTGTGCTGCTGATGTTTGTGGCTTTCTTTGGAACCGATATTGCCATAAATGTTTATATGGCAACGACGGCGATCAAAACCTTCAGCGGCGAGGTGTCGTCGAACCCCTACCAGCAGGGACTGGATTATGACAAGGACATGGCCGCCGCGCGGGCCCAGGCAGCCCGGAACTGGAAAGTGACCATGACCTTTTCGCCAGGGCCCAACGGGCAGGATCAGGTTGAGGTGACAGCCCTTGATGCAACGGGCAAGGTGATTGAAGGCCTCACTGGCAAAGTGGTGCTCAAACATCCCTCGAACATGCAGTTCGATTCTCACCTGGTTCTCGCCGCCGTTGCGCCGGGCATTTATCGGGCAAGTTTCACGCCCAGAATGCACGACGCTCGCGTGGTGCTCGATCTTGCCCGCAACGGCGAGCGCATGTTCCGTTCGGTCAATCATGTAGCTTTGCCCGGAGGCGCCCCGACCCATGGCTAAAGCGGCGGACATGTCGCATTTTATCAGGCAGCGGGATGGCCGCGACCACATGGAGGCGGCGGTCGGGGGTATTCATTGTGCCGGATGCCTGGGGCGCATCGAAAAAGGCGTGCAAGCCCTGCCGGGGGTGACATCGGCGCGGGTGAATTTTACCCAGAAGCGCTTGAGCGTCGAATGGGCCTCGGGCAGTGCTGATCCCGGCGCCGTGCTCGGCAAACTCGAACAATTGGGCTATCGAGGCCAGGCTTTTGCCCCCGATGTGGTTGAGACCGATGACAAGGCGCGCGCCGAACTGCTCGCCCGTTCGCTGGCGGTGGCCGCTTTCGCGATGATGAATGTGCTGCTCTTGTCGATTTCCGTCTGGGCTGGTGGCATGTCGAATGAGACGCGCAACCTGTTCCATGCGATTTCGGCAGTCATCGCAATCCCGGCCGTCGCCTATGCGGGCCGGCCGTTTTTCACGTCCGCTGCAAAAGTGCTGCGCCACGGCGGCCTGAACATGGATGTGCCGATCTCGGTCGGCGTGCTGCTGGCGACCGGCTTGTCCATCTTCGAAACGCTGCGCCATGCGCGCGAAGTGTATTTCGATTCGGTGCTGATGCTGCTGATGTTTCTGCTGGCCGGGCGCGTCCTTGACCATGCCATGCGCCGCAAGATGCGCAGCGAAGCGGTCAATCTGGCAGCCTTGCGGGCGCTCAGTGCTGAACGGATCGATGATCAGGGTCAGATCACGACGGTGCCGGTCGACATCTTGCGGCCCGGTGACGACATCCTCGTGCAACCCGGCAACCGAATTCCCGCCGATGGCGTGGTGACGCATGGCCAGTCCAGCATTGACGCCAGTCTGGTGACGGGCGAAACCGCGCCGCAGGCGGCATCGGTCGGCGAATCCGTCTATGCCGGCACCTTGAATGGCGATGGTCAGTTGACCGTCAAGGTAAGGGCGGCCGTCGGTGACAGCCTGTTGGACGAGATCGAGAAATTGATCGCGGCGGCTGAGACCGCGCGTTCGGGCTACCGCCACATCGCCGACCGCGCTGCGGCGCGCGCGCTGTGCGCCCGCGTGCGGCTGGCCGGGGCGTCGTGCGACGTCACGCCATTCTGAAGGGTGCGATGTCACGCCATTCTGAATGGTGCGATGTCATATCATTCTGAAGGGGTGAGGCTTCGCC